>JAGGAJ010000188.1 GCA_017889845.1 Deltaproteobacteria bacterium | reverse complement strand
GGATCGGCCTTGGGCCACACGGAGCGCATCTCGCGCAGAAAGATGTTCGCCGTTACCGGCCCGATCCCTTTCCCCAGCCCCATGAGCCGGACTTCCAGGTCCCTCGGTCCGTCCGACCGGTCGTGGAGGACGTTCAGGTCTCCACGGTATCGCTCGAGGATATCGCCCGCGATGGCAAGCAGTTTGGTGGCGGTGGAAAAGTCGTACCGGGCGTACCCCCCTTCATCCAGAATCGCCACGAGCCCGTCCCAGCCGGTCTGTCGGATTCTCTCCGGGGAGTCGACCCCCCCCCGGGCGAACTCCTTCCAGGTCGAGAGCGCCGTCCTCGTCGGGATCCTCGCGCCCATCAGCTTGGCGGCCAGGAACCAGCGGAAGATCTGCGCACGATTCGGTTCCGCGAGGTCGATCCCGAGCTCGCGGGAATACATGCCACCGAGGCGCTCGATCAGCCGCCTTGGCGACGCGGTGGAATCCACGGAAGGACCTCCCTGATGACGAGAATATGAAAGCATAATATATAGAGGACGTATCTATCTTCCACCAGGATGGCTGCCATCGGGTCGATGACGCGAGGTGGTCTCCATGGAAAGGTGAGCAGGTTTCCATGCCGCATGAAATTGGAAAGGACCTATGAAATCCTTCAACCACGTGCTGTTGGTTGCCGCCATCTCGTCTCTCTTTGCGATTCAGGATGCGCATGCGGAGGAAAGGATGATGAACAAACTGCAGATCACCAGCCCGGTTATTCCCCCCGATGGAGTGATCCCGTCGAAGTACACCTGTGACGGAGCCGATGTTAGCCCGCCGCTTTCGATGATCGACATCCCGGAGAAAACTAGGTCCCTCGCCCTGATCGTCGATGACCCGGACGCCCCCGCGGGAACGTGGGTCCACTGGGTCGTCTGGAACATCCTGCCCGGTACGAAGGAAATCCCGGAGAATTCGGTTCCCCAAGGGGCGATCCAGGGGACGAACGATTTCGGGAAACAAAGATACGGGGGGCCTTGTCCGCCCTCCGGGATACACCGTTATTATTTCAAGCTGTACGCGCTCGATGCCTCACTCGCCTTGAAACCGGGTGCAACGAAGGGCCAGGTCGAGGAGGCGATGAAAGGGCACGTCCTCGCGCATGCCGAACTTGTCGGGTTATACAGGCGGAAATAGGGCCAACACCCCGAAGGTCGAACACCGCAAGGATTCCTTTCTGAAAAGATTTCCGGCGATTCATATCCGTATGTGCCCGTCCTGTGTCCGATCCTCTGCGATGGCTGGACACGAAAATCCCCTCGTTCGGTTGGCCTGAAACCGGGTGACAGGTCAGCAAGGAGGGGCCAGTATTAGAAGCTCTGCTTTGTAGTAACGAGGTACTGTACCCGGCTGATCGTTGGATCGCCATCCAAAGGAAAAGCCAAATCAAGGTGGAGGACATTTCCCAACCCCGATCGGGTGATGGTGAGACGCAGCCCAAAACCGACATCCCGCAGGATGCCGGGGTCCAGTGCTTTCACATAGTCCTCGCCCCAGGCCCTTCCCATGTCGTAGAAAACGGCCCCTCCGACGCGGACCAGTCGGAAGAGATACAGGGGCGAGTAATAGCGACCTTCCAGCGTGAATAAGGCGCTTCTGTCCCCAACCTGATAATCGCGCGGATATCCGCGCAACCCGTTTTCACCGCCGATGACCAATTCATGGTCCTGGTCGAGGTTTACTCCCACGTTGCCGGACAACATGGAGAAGAGGAGCCATCGTTTGGAAAGTCGCACGTAAAGGTGGCCATTGGCATTCAGGAACGTGTCGTGCACCGACCCGCCCTCGACCCGGCCCTTGGCGGCGCTATCCACGAGCAGGGTCAAGGAGTCTGTAGATTGGAAGCTCGTACCGTACTGACCGCCGAAGACGACCGCATCACGGTCAGCGCCGAAGCAGGTACTTGAGTAACCCAGCGATGCGCGAAAGCGGGTCCCCAGGAAAAAATCCTCGGTCCGCTCGATTTGGTTGCGGTTTTTCATCTTTTCAAAATCATCTTCTACCAACTCAAAGTCGATCCACGGGTATACCAGATTTCGATCGGGAGGGATGGAGCCAGTGGGGACGTTTCCCGGCGCGGGAGCAAACCGCGATTCGTCCTGGGTAAACCCGAGCGTGAAGCGCTTGACCCAGCGGCCTTTCAGACCTGTCGACCATCCCCCCCACGCTTTCAGGTTTTTCGCATGCGTCTGGAACTCGCTGGCAACGCCCATGTGCCCGTCGAGGGTATCTACCCGTAAATCGTCCAAGAAACTTCCGCCGGCGGCCCAGCGGGTGTCGAGGGCGTAAAAAGGCCTCTCGAGGAGGGCGCTCCGCGTCCACCCGTCGCTGTTGTTGGAATAAAGCAGGTTGGTCCGAAGCCGGGTGCCGGCGAAGTTCGTCGAGGCGAGCGATACGCTGTCCAAGTCCCGGTCAGGCGTCGAAGCGTGCGAGAAACTCAACCCAACACCCCATCCAAGCAGGTTGATATCAGAGAAAACGATGCGTGTCGAGTTCGCCCCTCCTTGTCGCCCGAAAGAAATCCCCGGCCGCAAGGTCCACACGTCGCGGGTGAGGACCTCGACATCTACGCGGCCTTCATGAAAAGCGATAGGCCGGATCTGGACTTCGTAGAAATACCGGTTCAACCGTAAGATCCGTTCCGACTCATCGAGAACACGTCTGTCATAGGCGTCCCCGGTCCGGAACAGGAGCTGTTTTCGGATCAGCCACGGGTGTGTCTTGACGTGGAGCTTATTCGCTAAGCGGAAGAGCCAGTTGTCTTCCCTGGGATCGCCGGTGTTGAAGATATTCTCGTTGCGGATGACGACCCTGCCGATGACAGCCGAGCTGGCCACCAGTTCCTCGTCGGACGGAAGCCGTCCCTCCGGTGCGATCGGTGAGCGTGGCCCTGTATCCGGCACGGTTTGTGATGAGGAAACATTGTCCAGGTCCGCCTGCGGGAGCGGGGGGATCGATATCGGTTCAGGCGCGCGATCGTCAGTGCTTCCGGCGGATGGAGGGGCGGCGGTGGAGGGCGCAACATTCGCCCCCCCTTGTGCGGCACAGACGAAGCAGATCGAATGTATGCCAAACACAAGGCAGAGCAAACCTGTGCATTGGATATGACGCACAAGCTCTTATTTTACTCCCCCTCCACCTGCATCCGGAGCAAATCTCACAATCCCTCTATGTGCCATAGAGAGCGATGCGTTGTTATCAATCAGAGGGGGACATCAGCCGGTTTCGATTTCACCGCTATGGTGGCAACCCCCCCCGTGATCGGACCACCCATATCTCAGGATGCGCACCCCGGGGGCTTTTTACGGGATCCGTAAGGATCGCCCACGCTTCTTCGCGGGTGGGTTTATCGGCCATGTCGTTACGCGCTTGCCAGATTGAGCAGCTCGATGGAAGAGGGATCCAGCGCAAGATTCGTCGCTTCGATCAAATCGGTCAACTGGTCCAGGCTTGTCGCGCTCGCAATGGGCGCGGTGATGCCGGGACGCGCGATCAGCCAGGCAATGGAAACGACGGCGGGGACGGAATGATATTGGCTGGCCACCTGGTCCAGGGCATCGAGAATGCGAAAACCTCGTTCATTCAGGTATTTCTGGACCATTTCGCCCCGCGGCCGGTTCGCCAGGTCTTTTTCCGACCGGTATTTCCCGGTGAGAAATCCGCTGGCGAGCGAGAAGTAGGGGATCACCCCCACTCCCTTTTCCAGGCAAAGAGGTTCGA
>JAGGAJ010000187.1 GCA_017889845.1 Deltaproteobacteria bacterium | reverse complement strand
GATCCCGGCCGGCATGGTGGGCGAGATCGTGGAATCGCAGCAGGGCATGCGGTATTTCGAACGGGGGACGGCCCGGGAACTGGTCCATCCCAAGGTGGATCCCTTCTGGAGCGCCTTCGGCAAGGCGGCCTCGCAGGGCGGCTGACCCGCCCCGACCCGCAGCGACCGGGATTCCCCGAAACCACGCGCCATGGCCGACAGATTCTCTCCCGGAAGCTGGCGGCTGTGCGTCATCACGGACGAGCATTTGGGCCGGGGCCGGTCGCACTTCCGGATCGCGGAGGCGGCGATCCTGGGGGGAGCCGACGTCATCCAGCTGCGGGACAAGACGGCCTCGGGGCGACGGCTGTACGAGGTCGCGCTTGCCCTGCGCAAACTCACCCGCAAGGCGAACGTTTCTTTCATCGTGAACGACCGGGTGGATATCGCCCTGGCCGTGGACGCCGACGGGGCCCACGTCGGACAGCAGGACCTCCCTGCCTCCGAGGCACGCAGGATCCTGGGACCCGGCAGGATCCTGGGGGTCTCGGCGGAGACGGTGGAAGAGGCCGCCCTGGCAGAGCGGGACGGGGCGGATTACCTGGGGGTAGGACCGATTTTCGAGGCCCGGGGAAGCAAGGCGGACGCGGGAGAACCACGGGGCCTTGACCTCATCGCGCAGGTCCGCCGGGGTTGCCGTCTCCCCATCGTCGCGATCGGGGGGATCGACTGCGACAACGCCCGGCTGGTGCGGGAAGCGGGAGCAACGGCGGCGGCGGTCGTTTCCGCCGTGGTCGCGGCCGATGATGTCGCACAGGCCGCCAGGCGGCTGAAGAGCCTGCTTCGCGCCCCGCAAGGGGGCCTTTGAAACCGGAGACCGAATGGGAATGAAGAAGGCGCTGACCATCGCCGGATCCGACAGCGGCGGAGGCGCCGGTATCCAGGCGGACCTCAAGACATTCATGGCCTTCGGCGTCTACGGAATGTCGGCCATAACCGCCCTGACGGCCCAGAATACCGTGGGCGTGCAGGGGATCGTCGACATCCCGCCCGAATTCGTCCGGGAGCAGATCCGAAGCGTCATGACCGATATCGGCGCCGATGCCGCAAAAACCGGGATGCTGTCCAATGCGGCCATCATACGGGCGGTGGCGGAAGCGGTCCGCGAATTTCGCATCCCCAATCTGGTCGTCGACCCGGTGATGATCGCCAAGAGCGGCGCTCCCCTGCTGGCGCCGGAAGCGCGCAAGGCGCTCCGCGATGAACTGATGCCGCTCGCCTTGGTCCTCACCCCCAATGTGTTCGAGGCCGAGGCGATTCTGGGGCGCCGGATCGACGGTCTGGAGGCGATGAAGGCGGCGGCGCGGGAACTGATCCACACCGGGTGTCGGTGGGTGGTGTTGAAGGGCGGGCAGCTGGACATCGAATCCCAGGCCGTCGACGTGCTGTGCGACGGAAGGGAACTCATCCTGTTCCGGTCGCCCCGGTCGGAATCCAAGTGCACCCACGGGAGCGGCTGCACATTCTCCTCGGCCATCACCGCGGGACTGGCCAAGGGCCTGACGCCGCCGGAAGCCGTCCAACGGGCAAAGGATTATGTCACCGAGGCCATCCGGCAAGGGTTTTCGACGGGAAGCGGCCATGGTCCCGCCAACCATCTCGCCGGCGTCTCCAGCAGGTGGTAACCCGCTCGTAACGGCCTGTTCGTCACGAACCGGAAGGGGGGCTGTTTCCGGGTTGCCCTCCGGTATTCCGGGGGGAGGACTCGCTAGCGGGGGTACCTCTCGTACCCGCGGGCGCGGGCGAGGAAGTCGAGGGGGAGCGTTTCCAGGTCGACCACGGCGAGGAGGTCGGCCGGCACGGGGTCGTGGGTGACGATCGCCTTCAGGTACCCGCGGCAGGCATCGCACGTCTCGACGCGCGAAGTTTCCGCCCCCCCTTCCGGGAGCAGCACGCCCCGCGTGGAAGGCTCCTCGTTCCCGCAGTGGACGCACGCCAGCCGGGGGTACCCCCAGGAGGCGGCGCACCGCCCGCACCGCAGGCGGCGCGCCTGGACGTTCCCGCGCAGTTCCGCGAGGAGCGCCGGGTCGCCGCACACCCAGCACGCACCCCGTTCCCACCGGGGCCCCTCCGGGAAAAGCGCCATTGCGTCCGCGCCCCACCGCCGGTACGCCGGCCGCATCGCGTATTTCGACAGCGCTTCGAGAAGGTCCGGGGAGGAGGCGCCGCCAACGCCGCCGCCGGCAAGGACCGCTTCGAGGTCGGACTGCAGGCGCGCCGCCCCTTCCGCGTCGTAGCCGGGGAGCGGATCCCCCAGCAGCGGCCTCCCCCGCGAGAGCAATCCTTCCGCGGCGTCGAGGGAGAGGGCGAGGGGCGACGCCCGGAAATCGGCGTCCCGGACGCGCGGCAGCACCTCTCCATACACCGATGCCGCCGCCGAGAGCTCCGGCGCGCCCGCGGCGAGGGACCGCAGGCGCGCCCGGAGCGGGTCTTTTTCCGTCACAGCTGCCCGGCCTGGAGCAGGCTGATCCGGAGCAGGAGGCCGCCGAGCAGGACGAGGTATGCCATCAGGCCGGCGGCGGGCTCCGACCGGAGGTGGTGGCCCCTGCGGTGGGCGTACAGGTTCGACGCGAGGGGCACGAGCGTCCCCAGGAGGACCGCGCCGACCCAGAACATCACCGCGTACGTCCCGCGGAACAGCACGCCGGCGTACTTCCCCGCGGCGACCACGATCGCGACCACCAGCGCGATCTCGATGACCTTCACGATGCGGTCGAACCGCTCGAACTCCTCCAGTTCCGGCGCCGGGTGGATCTGTCGCCACTTCATGACCAGGTAGATCGCCGCGGCGCCGGTCGAGCCGGCCGACACGACGAAGAGCGCCCCGACGAGCGGGTCGGTGAGCGCCCACAGCGGGCGAGATGTCACGTTCAGGAGCACGCCCGTGTACCCGGCGATGAAGAAACCCGCGACCGAACCGACGGCGGCGTACACTTTCCGCGGGACCAGGCTGTACGCCTTGGCGAAGGGTGCGAATTCGATCTTCCCCTCCACGACGAGGTTGTCCAGGAAGGAGAGGAACGCCATCGCCCCGTAGAGCACCAGCGCCCACGACCCTACGGACATCGGGGAGGAGAGGTTGATGTACGGGAATCCGCTCCGCGCGTGGAACAGCAGGTGCCAGAACCGGAGCGGCTGGCCGAGATCGCCGACCAGGAGCGGCGGCGTGAGGAGGAGCGTCGGGAAGGCGATGTAGAACGCGGTCCGGCTGATCCCCCGGTGCCGCCCCCCGCCGAAGAACTCCGCGAGGGAGCCGATGAAGTACGCCCCCGCCGACACCCCCGCGAAGAAGAAGTAGAGCCCGATGTAGAACCATTCCCACCCTGGCGCGTGCGCTGCAGGGCTCATTTCTCCACCTCCTCCCCACCGCGATCGGACTGCCCCCGCTCGCGGAACGCGACGAGCGCCGCAACCCCCACGGCGACCGCCCCCGCGATGGTCACCGCGGAGGTCATGGGCAGGCGCCTCTGCGGAACTTCGGGACTCTCCGGCTGCCCGTATACGGAAGGGCGGTCGTCGAAGAGGTAGAAGACGTTCAGTCCGCCCGCCTCCTTGTACCCGTATATGTTGGCCTTCCCGCGGCCGAGGCTCTTGAGTTTGGCCAGGCGGGCGTCCGCCTTCTTCTTCAGCTCCGCCACCTCGCCGAACGCGATCGACCCCGTCGGGCACGCCTTCGCGCAGGCGGTGCCCAGGCCGTTGTGGATCCGCTCGTCGCACAGCGTGCACTTCCTCGCAGTCCCCGTCTCGTGGCTGAAGGCGACCACGCCGTAGGGGCA
>JAGGAJ010000011.1 GCA_017889845.1 Deltaproteobacteria bacterium | reverse complement strand
CGCATCACAAGGCGAGGGAGGAGGCTCTGAAGGCGATCGACTTCTGCGGCCTCACGCCGGTCAAGGATGTGCTGGCCAAGGCGCTGCCGATCGCCGGGCGCAAGCGGCTGGAGATCACCCGCGCGATGGCCACGAAGCCGGACCTGCTCCTTCTCGACGAGACGGCGGCGGGACTGAACCCCTCCGAGCTCCTGGATGCCATCGACCTGATCCAGAAGATCCGGGCGAGCGGCACCACGATCATCATCATCGAGCACATCATGCACGTGATCATGACCATCTCCGACCGGATCCACGCGATCAACTTCGGCCAGACGATCGCAGAAGGGACGCCGAAGGAAGTGGCGGCGAACCAGGCGGTGATCGAGGCGTACCTGGGGACGGACTATGCTTAGGGTGTCGGGGATCGACGTGTTCTACGGGGACCTCCAGGTCCTTTGGGACGTCTCTTTCGAGGTGCGCGACAAGGAGATCCTCGTCCTGGTGGGCGCCAACGGCGCAGGGAAATCGACCACCCTCAAGACGATCTCGGGCCTCCTCAAGCCCCGGAAGGGGACCATCGAGTTCGACGGCGTCCGCCTCGACCAGCTTCCGCCGGACCGGGTGATCGGCCAGGGGGTGGTCCACGTCCCCGAAGCGCGGCGGCTGTTCCGCGAGATGTCGGTGGAGGAGAACCTCATCATGGGATCCCTCTCCCCCGAGGCGAAGAAGAAGCGGTACGAGACGATGGACTGGGTGTACCAGCTCTTCCCGCGGATGAAAGAGCGCCGGAAGCAGGCCGCCGGGACGATGAGCGGCGGGGAGCAGCAGATGTGCGCCATCGGCCGCGGGCTGATGGCCCTGCCGAAGATCCTGATGTTCGATGAGCCGTCGCTGGGGCTTTCCCCCATCCTTGTCCAGGAGGTTTTCCAGATCGCGAAACGGATCAACCGGGAGGGGGTCACGGTCATGCTCGTGGAGCAGAACGTCCGCCAGACGCTGGCGATGTGCGACCGCGCCTACGTGCTGGAGAACGGCCGGGTCGTCCTGGAGGGGACCGGCAAGGACCTCACGAACGATCCCCACGTCAAAGAGGCGTACCTTGGGATCTGAGGGTCCCACCCGAACCCAGGGGTGTTCCTGCTGTCGGGAACAGGGGCCGGGTTAGGCGGATGCGGATCACTTGTGTCTCCGGGGACATCCGCTCCGTCCGCGCGGACATGGTGGTGGTGAACCTGTTCGAGGGGGAGAAGCGCCCCGGGGGCGCCACCGCCGCGGTGGACGCCGCGATCGGCGGGGGGATCGCGGCGGCGATCCGCGACGGAGACTTCCAGGGAAAGGCGGGGGACACCCTCTTCCTGCGCCCCGCCCGCAGCATCGCCTCCCCGCGGGTGCTCGTCGTAGGGCTGGGGAAGAAGGAGAAATTCTCCCCGGACCATGCCCGCCAGGCCGCCCTGCCCGTCGTGAAGCTCGCCAGGAAGCTGAAACTCTCCTCCGTCGCCTCCGTCGTCCACGGAGCGGGCGCGGGGGGCGTCGATCCCCGGACCGCGGCGCGGTTCTGCGCCCTCGGAGCCTCCCTGTCGTCCTTCGAGTTCGACCGGTACAAGGCGGAGAAGGGGCACCGGGTCTCCCGGTTCCTGTTCGTGGAGCGGGATGCGAAGGTTCTCCCCGCGGTGCGCGCAGGGGCATCCCACGGGGCGCGGCTGGGCGAGGCGATCAACTGGGGCCGCGCCCTCGTTGCGACCCCGCCGGCGGAACTGCGGCCCGGGGATCTGGCGCGCCTCGCCAGGGGTATCGGCCGGGGGATCGGCGCGGGCGGCAGGCGGATCCGCGTCCGGGCCCTCGGCGTGCCGGACCTCGTCGCCCTTTCGGCCGGCGGAATCCTGGCGGTCGCGAAGGGGAGCGCCGCGCCGCCGCGGCTGATCGTAGCGGAGTACCGCGGCGGAAGGCCGGGAGCGCCCTGGACCGCGCTGGTCGGGAAGGGGGTGACGTTCGACACCGGGGGGATCTCCCTCAAGAAGTGGGAGGGGATGGAGAAGATGAAGTACGACATGGCCGGAGGGGCCGGGATGCTGGCCGCCGTGCGCGCCGCCGCCGCCCTCGGGATCCGGCGGAACCTCGTGGCCGTGGTCCCCGCGGTGGAGAACATGCCTTCCGGGACGGCGTACCGTCCCGGGGACGTTCTGCGGATGATGTCGGGAAAGACCGTCGAGATCCTGTCCACCGACGCCGAGGGGCGCCTGGTCCTCGCCGACGCGATGACCTATGCCGTGAGGAAATACCATCCGGCGGAGATCGTCGACGCGGCGACCCTCACGGGGGCGTGCGTGGTGGCGCTGGGAAGCGTGAACATGGGGATGATGGGGAACGACGCGGGGATGCTGGACCGCATGAAGTCGGCCTCGGCGGCCTCGGGCGAGAAGGCCTGGGAGCTGCCGCTCCACGAGGAATATTTCGAGCAGATCAAGAGCGAGATCGGCGACCTGAAGAACATCGGCGGCGGCGAGGCCGGGACCATCACGGCGGGGTACTTCCTCAAGGAGTTCGCGGGGGAGACGCCCTGGGTCCACCTGGACATCGCAGGGACGGCCTGGGTGGAGAAGGAGAAGCGGGGATACGCAGCGGGACCATCGGGCGTCCCGGTGCGCATCCTCGTGGAATACCTCTCCGCCGGACCGCCGGGCTGACGGCTGACAAGGACGACGGACGGCGGCCCGATGACAGACACTCCTGCCTCCCGTCCCGGAGAAATTCCCAACATCCGGTGTCCGCACTGCACCATCCAGATCCCCGCGGACGTTTCGGTGTGCCCGTACTGCCTCCGGTCGGTGTTCAGGGAGCGGCGCGAGCGCGATCGCGTGGAGAGCGGCCCGGTGGATCTCCGGCATCGCCTCGTCCCGCCCGATCGGTTCCCCGCCCTGAACCGCCTCTGGGGTGAGCATGGAAAGTGGCTGAAGATCGCAGCACCGGTCCTTCTCGCAGCCCTCGCCCTCTGGGGCGCCTACGGACTCTGGTCGGGGCTGAAGGTGACGGTGACGCCGGACAGCGCCTTTCTCATCGAGGCGAAGAAGGAGACGGGCGGGCCGAACGTCCTGCTGAGGGGGACGCTGACCAACCGCGGGGAGGACATCCCCGACCTCTCCCTCCGGTCGATCGGAGTGATCGTGGAACTCCGGTACCGGGACGGCAGGACGGAGCGCCGCCGCGCCTTCCCGAAGTCCCTCTACCGCGGGGAGGGAGCGTTGATGCGGGGTGAGACGGGTTCCTTCGAGATCGAGGTGCCCAAGGAGGTCTCGGCCGTGACGCTGCGCGGGGAGATCGTGGATCTGGGCGAGGACCGGAAGTTCATCCCCGCCGGGCAGGCTCCCCGGCTTCCCCCGACGCAAAAAACGAGGTGAGGCACGCCCGGGTCCGGAGGCAGCGGGGTCCCGGGTGCGCCGCGAGCCGTTCCCGGAGGGCGAGCAGGTCCCCGAAGGTGTCCACGTCGCGCTCCCGGCGGAGGAACGAGAAGGGAGCCCCGGTGGCCCGGCAGCGCGCGGCCGTCTCCCGGAGGACCGCCTCCGTGCTCCAAGGAATCCCTTCGAACAGGCGGACATCGGGAAAGGTCAGGCCGAAGAGATAATATCCCCCGTCCGCGGCAGGACCGAGTACGGCGCCGGCCCCCGCCCGGAGCTCCCGGAACGCCAGGCGCACGCGCCCGGCGGTGAGGCCGGGGCAGTCCGCCCCTGCGAGGACGACGCGCCGCGCCCCACCGCGGAATAAGAGCGAAGCGGCGCTGAGCATCCGCTCCCCCAGATCCCCGCCGCGCTGGGGGAGGAACTCGAAACCGGCGAAGGGTGCGCCGCAGGTCCTCGTGACAGACTCCGGGGGGTCGAGGAAGAGGAACCGGCGGACGCCCCGCAGGGAGGCCAGTTCCTCCGCGGTGTCCTCGAGGAGGGCGGAGCATAGGCGGGCGGCCTCTTCGTGCGACAGGGGGGGGCACAGGCGGGTCTTCACCCGGCCGGGCGACGGTTCCTTCGCCAGCAGCGCGAGCGCCTCGAGCGATCCCATCCCGCCATCCCCTTTCCGCCGCAGCGAGGTCCCCCATGAATATGGCAGCCGCATGCCCCGCCGCGCCATCCCCCCGGATCTCCCCGCCTGCGCTTGCCAGCCCGGAGTCCGGAGTGTAGAATACCTCGCTTCACCGTAATCGACCGCAGGGGAGCCCCATGAAGGAAAAGGAAACCGCCGTCCTGAACATCGGCCTGCCGAGCGGGAGCCTGCAGGATTCCACGCTGCACCTGTTCCGGAAGGCGGGGTTCCCCATCAACGTCGGTTCCCGGAGCTACATCCCGACGATCGACGATCCCGAACTCTCCGGTCTCCTCATCCGGGCACAGGAGATGGCGCGGTACGTCCAGGACGGCATACTCGATCTCGGTCTCACGGGCAGGGACTGGGTGCTCGAGCAGAACGCGCGGGTCAAGGAGGTGTGCTCCCTCCTGTACGCCCGCGGCGGGCTTCGCCCCGTCCGGTGGGTGGTGGCGGTGCCCAACGACTCGCCCATCCGCCGTCTCCAGGACCTCCAGGGGAAGAGGATCGCCACCGAACTCGTCCAGTTCACGCGCCGCTACATGAAGGAAAAGGGGATCGAGGCGCAGATCGAGTTCTCCTGGGGCGCCACCGAGGTGAAGGCGCCGCGCCTCGCGGACGCGATCGTGGAACTGACCGAGACGGGGAGCAGCCTCCGGGCGAACAACCTGCGGATCGTGGAAACGATCCTCGAATCCACCACCGTCCTGATCGCCAACAGGGACTCCTGGAAGGAACCGTGGAAGCGCCAGAAGATCGAGAACATCGCCATGCTTCTCCAGGGGGCCCTTCGGGCGGAGGAGAAGGTGGGTCTCAAGATGAACGTGGGGCGGGCGGACCTCGACCGGATCCTCCGGGTTCTCCCCGCGATGCAGAACCCCACGATCTCCACGTTGAGCGAGGCGGGATGGTTCTCCCTCGAGGTCATCGTGGACGAGAAGACCGTTCGGGAGCTGATCCCCGTGCTGAAGAAGGAAGGCGCATCCGGGATCGTCGAGTACCCCCTGAACAAGGTCATCCCGTAGGAGGTTCGGCTGGCCGCCTCGCGGGGCCGCTCGCCCGCCTGGCGGCCGGGCAGGGAGGGACCGACCCCTCCCACGATCCGGTGGCGTTCCCGCGGAGATACCCCGACCGGCGCGATGCCGAGGCGGCCGCCTTCATCGCGGCATCGTTCGCCTTCGGTGGGGTTCTCCAGATCCGGAACTTCCTGTCGCGCCTTTTCGACGCCCTGCCACCGTCGCCGCACGCCGCCTTGACGGCCGTGAAGCCGATTGGCCGACGACCGGTCGAGGGTCTCTCCCACCGTTTCATCTCCTCCGACGGGGTGTACCGGTTCCTGCGTTGTTTGCGCTCGGTTTACCTCGAGCACGGTTCGCTGGAACGGTTCTACCTCGCCGGCAGGGGAGGGGAGCCCCCCGAGCTCCGGCGGGATCTCTCCCGGTTTCTCGCGGCGTTTCGCGGCCTGTGGGGCGCGGCGCTCCCCCGGCAGCGGGACTTTCTCTTCCCCCGCCCGGAGCGCGGATCCGCCTGCAAGCGCCACAACATGTTCCTGCGGTGGGTGGTCCGTGGCCCGGACGCCGTGGACCTTGGCCTGTGGACGGCGGTTTCCCCCCGGGACCTCGTCGTCCCCCTCGACACCCACATGGCCCGCCTCGGAAGGTGGCTGGGGCTGACGCGGCGGAAGACCCCGGACTGGCGAATGGCGATGGAGATTACGGAAGCGCTGCGGACGGCGTGCCCGGCCGATCCGGTGATGTACGACTACCCCCTCACCCGCCTGGGCATCCTACGGATCTGCACGCGCCCCCGCCGGGGAACGTGCGCGGAATGCCCGGTGGCGCCGCTGTGCTCCATGCGGGACGGTCGCGGCGCCGGAAAATGATATTGCCCCTCTTTCCCTCCCTGCGTTAGATTTAACTGTTAGCCCTGCCGCCCTCTCATGCCGTGCCAGGAGGTCGAATATGCCGGAAAAGAAATTGAAAATCGGGGAAATCCTGGTTTCCGCCGGGGTCATCCGGGAGGAGCAGCTCTCGGAGGCGCTGCGGAGCCAGCACCAGCTGGGAGGCACGCTCGGGGAGAATTTGTTGCGGCTGGGGTCACTCACGGAGGAGGCCCTTCTCCTGGCCCTTTCCGGGCAGCTCGGATTGCAGCACATCAATCTCGCGAAGGTCGAGGTGCCCGCGTCCGTACAGCGGCTGGTCCAGCTGGAGACCGTCCGCATCCAGCGCCTGTTGCCCATCGGCTTCGAAGGGAAGCGTCTGGTGGTCGGGATGGTCGACCCCACCGACATGTCCGCCCTGACGGAGGTGGAGTTCCAGTCCGGGCACCCCACCAAGGCGGTCATCCTATCCGCAACCCACTTCGAGCAGGCCATGGCATTCTTTCAGGCCAACGGGTACGGGACCGCGTCCCTGAAACTGGACGCGGAAAAGGAGGAGGTCCGGCGCCCGAAGGGTGAGGCCACCCTTGCCGACATGCTCTCGGTCCTCCTTTCGTTGAAGGGGCAGGATCTCCACCTGTCCGCGGGGGCCGTCCCTTCGGTCCGGGTGGACAACGAGATCCGGCGTCTGGACCTCCCCGCACTGAAGCCCGCGGAACTCGAGCAGATGATTCTGGCGATCCTGACCCCCGATCAGCGGCGGGTCTTCTGGTCGACCCTCGAGCTGGACTTCGCATTCTCGCTCCACGGCGTCGGGCGCTTCCGCTGCAACCTCTACCGGCAGAGGAACTCGATCGCCTTCACCGCACGGCACGTCTCGGAAACCATCCCGTCGGCGGCCGAACTGGGGCTCCCCGAATTCCTCCGGGAGTACGCCCTGAAGACCCAGGGGCTGGTCCTGGTGACGGGCCCCAACGGGCACGGAAAATCCACCACCCTCGCCTACCTGGTCGAGACGATCAACCGGGAGCGCAAGGCGAACATCATCACCATCGAGGACCCCGTCGAGTTCACGTTCCGGCACAAGAGTTCCAACGTGAACCAGCGCGAGGTGGGGACCGACACCCTGTCCTTCGCCGAGGGGCTCCGCAACATCTTCCGGCAGAACCCCGACGTCATCGTGATCGGCGAGCTGCGGGATTGCGAGAGCATCTCCATCGCGCTCACGGCTGCCCAGACCGGGCACCTGGTATTGGGTACGCTTCACTCCATGAACGCAACCGCCGCCGTCGACCGCCTCGTCGACGCCTTCCCGGCAAACCAGCAATCCCAGGTGAGGGCCCAACTTGCGGAGTCCCTGCTGCTGGTGTTCGCACAGCGGCTGCTCCGGCGCGCCAACGGACAGGGGCGTGTCCTCTCGTGGGAGAAGGTAGCCACGTCCCTCCGGGTGCGCAACGCGATCCGCGACGGAAAGGCGCACCAGCTTAGGGGGATGATGCAGACGAACGTGGAGGAACTGGTCCCCATCGACTGGACGCTGGCGGATCTCGTCGTGGCGGGGAAGGTCCGGTACGAGGAGGCGGTGAAGTTCGCCGACAACCTGACCTACATGAATGAACTCCTCAAGGTCCGGGGGGCGTTCCGGTAGGCGCGACGCCCGGGGACGGCCCCGGGCAGGAGGTGTGCGGCCGATGATCGGGAAAAAGATCCGCATCGAGCGGATCCTCGACCGGAACACCCGGCGGACGGTGATCGTCCCCATGGACCACGGCGTCACCGTCGGGCCCATTCCCGGCCTGATCCAGATTCCGCCCGCGGCGAACCTGATCGCCGAGGGTGGGGCGAACGCCGCGGTGGTGCACCGGGGCGCCGCCATGTTCGGCCACCGGGGCTACGGGAAGGACCTCGGGCTCATCCTCCACCTCTCCGCCAGCACCACGATGTCGCCCGACAAAAACCGCAAGGTACTGGTAGCCACCGTGGAAGACGCCCTCCAGATGGGCGCGGACGCCGTCTCGATCCACGTGAACCTGGGGGCGGAGGACGAGGCGCGGATGCTGAGGGACTTCGGATCCGTCTCCAGCGCCTGCCAGCGGTGGGGGATGCCGCTCCTGGCGATGATCTACACCCGCGGGCCCAAGATCCGCGGCGAGTACGACGTGCGGTACGTCCGCCACGCCGCCCGCGTGGGCGCGGAGATGGGGGCCGACCTCGTCAAGGTGCCGTACACCGGCTCCCCGGAGACGTTCCGGGAGGTCACCGAGGGATGCGCCTCCCCCGTCGTCATCGCCGGCGGGGAGAAGGTGGAGAGCGATGAGGATGTGCTGCGGATGGTCCATGGCGCGATCGCCGCGGGCGGGGCGGGGGCCTCGATCGGCCGGAACGTGTTCCAGCACCGTTCGCCGGCCGCCATGGTCCGGTCCATCGCGGCCATCGTCCACGGCGGCGCCACGGTCAAGGAGGCCCTCGCCATCCTCCGGGCGAAGAACCCGTGACGCTCCCCCGGCTCTGGGCCCGGGTCATCCCCTGGGACAAGGAGCTCGCGGTCGCCGCGCTCGAATCGGGCGCCGGGGCGCTCTGGGTCCCGGACGGATGCGGGGCTCTCGCACGGGAGCTCGGACGGGTGGCCGTGGCGTGCGCGGAGGGGGATCTGCGCGAGGGTGCGGATTTCCACGTCACGCGGATGGATGGGAGGGAGGACGAGGCCCGGGTAGCCGCCTCCCCGCCGGGCGCGATGTGGGTCATCTTCCCCCGCGAGAAGGAGGTCATCCCCCTCGAGAACCTCGTGGCATGGGGACGGGACGTCCTCGTCGTGGCCGCCACCCCGCAGGACGTGGCCCTCTACCGGGGGGTGCTCGAAAAGGGGGTCTACGGGCTGGTCCTGTCCTCGCCGGATCCCGCCGGGATGCGCGCCCTCGGGGAGTCGGCCCGGGCCCGTGCCGAGGAGCTGTCCCTCGTCGCGGCCCGCGTGAAGGAGGTGGTCCCGCTCGGCATGGGAGACAGGGTGTGCGTCGATACGTGCACCTGGATCGAGGGGAGCCGCGGAATGCTGGTGGGGAACGGGAGCGCGGGCCTGTTCCTCGTCTGCGCGGAAAACGTCCCGAACCCGTACGTCCTCCCCCGACCGTTCCGGGTGAATGCCGGCGCGGTCCACTCGTACTGCCGCGTACCCGGGGGGCGGACCGCCTACCTGTCGGAGCTTGCCGCCGGCTCCGGGGTCCTCCTCGTGGACGATGCGGGGAAAGGGGATGTCGCCTGCGTCGGACGCGTCAAGGTGGAGCGCCGCCCGCTGGTGCTGGTCAGTGCCGTCTCCCCCTCCGGAGGCGAACATTCCGTCGTCCTTCAGAACGCCGAGACGATCCGGCTGGTGGGGCCGGGGGGGGAGACCCGCTCGATCTCCCGCCTCGCGCCGGGGGACGAGGTCCTCCTCGCGGAAGGGGCGGCGGGAAGGCACTTCGGGGTGGCCGTGGAGGAGACGATCCGGGAAAAATAGCGTACCATCCGCGGAGAAAGGGGGTACACTGGAACATCACCCCGCGGGGTCGAAGGGCCAAGGAGGGTACATGTTCGGATTGGGCTTGCCGGAGCTGCTGATCATTCTCGTGATCGTGGTCCTGCTGTTCGGGGCCGGCCGGTTGCCGCAGATCGGCTCCGGGATCGGGGAGGGGATCCGCAACTTCAAGAAGGCGATGAAGGACAAGAACGAGGTCGACGTCACGCCGACCAAGGGCGAGACGAAGGAGAAGTAGCCCCGGATTACCCCGCGCGGGTAATCCGGAGTGGCAAAATCCCCCGCGCGGCCGTCAGTCCCCGTCCCGTGCCTCCAGCCGGTAGCTGTCGATGTTCTCCGGTGCGTTGAAGAACACCACCATGAAGGGTACGGATTTCCCCGCCCCGACGTGCATGTTCGCAAGCCCCTCGCCGAAACGGTTCTCGAGGATCTTCGCCGCCCCCTCCGGGCCGATCTTCCGCAGCGTCTCCCCGGGGATGACGTTTCCCGCGTACACCGCCCGTTCGGCCAGTGGCTTTTCGGCGTTGTCCAGGATCGTCGCGAAGACGCGGATCCCGCTCTTCTCCTTCGGGGAGAGGTTCGTCACCTGTCCCTTGATGACCAGGATCCTCATGCCGCCGGCGCCCGTGTCGTAATACCCGATCACGTTCCGGACTTCGTACGCGGGTCCCCGGGTCGCCGCGGGTTCCCCGCCCAGCAGGGCGGCCGCCCCCGGCGCCACGGTCTCGACCGTTTTCCTTCCGGCAGTGGTGAACCCGAAGTAGCCGACGCCTGCCAGCAACAGGACGGCGAGCCCGGCCGCGGCGATCCGCCCCGTGGAGGAGGCCGCCCGGCCGTCAGGGAACTCCCCGCGCGACGGTCCCCGTGCCTCAGGTCTCGGAGCGGGCGGCGCGGCCTCCCGGAGGGGCGGGACCGGGACCTCGGGGGGCAGGGCCAGCGGTGTTTCGTTCCCCTCGATGGTCATGTCGGCGGGCGCTTCGTACGGGGGTGCGGGTTCCACCCGGGAGGAGAGGTCGGCCACGCCCACGGTGTCGGGCCCCCCGGCGCGAGGCGGGGTGCGCAGGGAAGGGGCTGTTCCGTCGACCGGGACCGCCGACAGGAGAAGGGATATGTCGGCGGGCCGGGTGGCCTCGGACGCCGGCTGCTCCTCCTGTCGCCGGCCTTCGTTGAGGAAGTCAAGGGTGTCCGAATCGCTGAGGAGAAATCCTCCCTCGCCATGGAACGCCGGAGCCTCATCGCCCGCGCGGCTCCGGTGCGTCTCCAGGGGAGGCAGCTCCGGCGTATCCCCCGGCCCGGGTTCGATCACCGCACCGGCGGATGCGATCCCGCGGGGGACTTCGTCCCTCCACGGCTCCGGCGGTGCGAGGCCATCCGGAGGCGGTTCGGCCGGTGGAGTACCCTCCGCGGAGGCGACCTCCTCCGCTGCCGCCTGTGACGGGACTTCGGGGGCCGGGGGTTCCGCGGCTCCCGGGAGGAGCCGCTCGAACGCGAGGTCCACGTCGTCCGTTCCCCCCGCGTCCCCCCGGAAGGAGGATGCTTCGCCGGCGGCGGGGGATTCCGCAAGCAGGGAGGACGGCGGGTCCAAGGCCCTCGCGGGGCCGGGGAAAGGGATCAGGTTGTCGGGTGGAGGTGTCGCAGCCCCTTGGGCCGGGCCGGCGGGAGGGTCCGCCAGGGAATCCCGGACGACGGAGCCCAGGTCGAGGAACCCCCCGGCCCCGACCGCGGGGGAGGCTTCCTCCTTGCGGCCTTCGAGGAGGACGATGATGCTGTCCCCGCATCGGCGGCACTTGACGCGCGCTCCCTTCCCGCGGATCTTGGTGGCGTCCAGGCGGAACCGCGCATGGCACGACTGGCACTCGATGATCATGCTGATCCTCCGGCTGGCGTAATGGTCTTTATCATAGGGCAAAGAACGACCAAACCGCTACCGGTACCGGGAACTGCGAACGGCGGCCGATACCACGAAGATCTTCAGGTTGTTGGTCTTCGGGTCGATGGGGAAAATGAAATAACCGGGCCGCCGGGGATCGTACCCCATCGTGGTCCCGACCAGCACCTCTCCGTCCGAGAAAGTCACCTCGACGACGCGGCCCTGCGTTTTCTCCCCTTCCATCAGGGTCTTCCGCTCCTTGTAGACGCGGTCCCCGGAGAAATCCCTGACGAAGAACACCGCCTTCAGTTCGCTGAGCGCGACCTCTTCGGCCTTGCCGGGATCCGCGGAGCCCTGCGGGCGGAGGTGGAACTTCGGCTTGTCCGGGAAAAAATTCTCGGTGTACCCTTTCCGGATCCTCCCGTCGCGGTACCGCGCGACGATCTTGTTGACCGCCATCACGTTCTCCTTTGCGAGGTGGTCGTACCATCGAAATCCTTTTCGGCCGCCCGGGCGCCGAACATTACCCCGGAGATCGCGGGGCGGGGGCCTCGACGGCGTTCTCCCACCGCCGGGCTCCCAGCGCGCACAGCAGGATCCCCAGCTCGAAGAGGGCGTATATCGGGAACGCCACCAGGATCTGGGACACCGCGTCGGGGGGGGTGAGGACCGCGGCCAGCAGGAACGCCCCCAGCACCGCCCCCTTGCGCCACTTTCGCAGAAACGCCGCGGAGAGGATCCCGGCGCGCCCCGCGAGATACAGCGTCAGGGGCAGTTCGAACATCACCCCGAAGATCAGCAGGAGCCGCAGCACCAGCGAGAGGGACTCCTTCATCGACGGCATGGGAACGACGACGGACCTCCCGAAGGAGAGGAAGAAGGAGAGGATCGCCGGGATGGCGACGGTGTAGGCGAATGCCATCCCGGCGAGGAATCCCAGGGTCGACCAGGCCGCGTAGATCACCACGAGCCTGCGCTCCTTCCGGTAGAGGCCGGGGCTGACGAACCGCCACGTCTGGTAGAAGATGACGGGGGAGGCGAGCACGAACCCGCCCCACAGGGCCATCTTGAAATAGGTGAGGAACGCCTCGGTGAGTTCGGTGAAGATGAGGCGGGAGTCCGCGGGGAGGTTCGCGGTCAGCGGGCGGAGCAGCGCGCGGTAGATGGTCTCCGCGTAGCTGTAGCACAGGGCGGTTCCGATGCCGAGGGCGATCAGCGACCGGATCAGGCGGCGGCGGAGTTCGTCCAGGTGCTCGGTGAGGGGTTGCCGGATCTCCTCGGGATTCGTCGGCAAGCGGCGTCACCCCGGGCGGGGTGCCGCGGGATCCGTGGCGCGTTCCGGCACGGCGCCCGGCGCCGCGTGCACCTGCGCCTCCCCTTTTGCGGGGGTGGTGTCCGTCACGGCGGCGGGAGGTGCGGCCGTTTCCGTCGGCTGCGGCGCGGGCTCCGTGCCGCCGGCCGCGGTCGCAGGGGTTTCCGCGGTGGGGTGGCCATCCCCGGCGGACTCCTCCTTCACGGCATCCTCGATCCCCTTGCGGACCTCCTCGGACGCCTTCTTGAATTCCGCGATCCCTTTCCCGATGCTCTTGGCCAGATCGGGAAGGCGTTTCGGACCGAAAAAGATCAGGACCACCACCAGGATGATGAGCATCTCCTGGAAACCGATGCCGAACATGCAGGCCCCCCCCGGCGGATCGACGGATCCGGCGCGATCCCATCCACTATACCTTCCCGCCGCCCGGTTTTCCACGCCCGCCCCGGATTATCCGATCGGATAGGCGGATATCCGATCGTCCGTCCGGGAACCGGGAATCCGGATTCCGACGCGGCATAACGTCCTGGAACATATGGAATCCGTCGCCGGCACGGCATTTGTAGTGGAAGTAGATGGTTTACCCCAATACCGTTCACGGGAGGCCGGACGCCTTGTTCCTCGGCATCGACGTCGGCTCGATCAGCATGAAGTTCGCCCTGCTCCTCGGACCCGGGGAGAGCGATCCCACGGAAGCGGTTCGCAAGGAGTTCCTTTCCCCGCAGGCGATGGGGCTGGGAACCGCGGGGAGGGGGTACCTCCTCTCCTACGACCGCATCCAGGGGGACCCGATGCGAAAGGTTCCCGAGCGGCTGCGGCATTGGATCGGGGTCCTCGGCGAGGGGGTAGTGGAAGGGATTTCGGTCACCGGGAAGAGCGGCCGGCAGCTCGCCCCCCTCGTGGGTGGAGGATACGAGAACGACTTCCGGTGCCTCGTGAAGGCCGTGACGGCGGCGCAACCCGACGTCCGCACCATCTTCGAGATGGGAGGGGAGAACGCGAAGGTCATCCGACTCGAGCCCGCCGGGGAAGGCGGCTCCCTCGCCATCAAGGATTACGACACCAGCGGGGACTGCGCCGCGGGGACCGGGTCGTTCATCGACCAGCAAGCCCACCGGATGAAGCTGGACGTGGAGCAGATCGGGGAGATGGTCGCCCAGGCCGCCAGCGCTGCCCGCATCGCGGGCCGCTGCTCCGTATTCGCCAAGACCGACATGATCCACGCGCAGCAGAAGGGGTATTCCCCCGAGGAGATCCTCAAGGGGTTGTGCGAGGCGGTCGCGCGCAACTTCAAGAGCAGCATCAACAAGGGGAAAGATGCCGCGGCCCGGGTGGCGCTGGTCGGCGGCCTCTTCGAGAACTCCGGGGTGGTCCGGGCGGTCCGCGATGCATTCGGCTTCAGCGCGGACGACGCGGTGCTTCCGCACGGCTTCGCCCACATGGGAGCCGTCGGAGCTGCGATGGCGGCGGCGGAGCGGGACCGGGGGGACTGCCGGTCCTTCGTCGTCCTGCCGGCGGGCGAGGAACCGGGGGACCGGTCGTTCCCCGCGTGGGACCGCCTCTCCACCGAAAACGTGGTGTTCCTTCGCGACCGGATCCAGCCGGCACCGGAGATCCAGGGGCGCCCCGAGGTGTTCCTCGGCATCGACGTCGGTTCGGTCTCCACGAACTTCGCCCTCGTCGACTGGGAGGGCAACCTCCTGAAGGAGATCTACGTCCAGACGCAGGGCCGCCCCGTGCAGGTGGTGACCGACGGGATGAAGGAGCTGTGGAGCGAGTTCGGCGACGCCATCGCCATCCGGGGGGTGGGGACCACCGGCTCCGGCCGGGAGCTGATCGGCGAACTGGTCGGCGCCGACACGGTGCAGGACGAGATCACCGCGCACAAGACCGGATCCACCTTCATCAGCAACCGGTTCTTCGGCGTCCCGGTGGACACGATCTTCGAGATCGGCGGGCAGGACTCCAAGTTCATCGGCCTGTCGGACGGCGTGGTCACCGACTTCGCGATGAACGACGCGTGCGCCGCGGGGACGGGCTCCTTCCTGGAGGAGCAGGCGGAGCGGCTGGGGATCCGGATCAAGGGCGAGTTCGCGGAACTCGCCCTCTCGTCGGATGCGCCGGTCCGCATGGGCGAGCGGTGCACCGTCTTCATGGAGCAGGACCTGAACAACTACCTCTACCGCGGGGCTTCGCGGCGCGACCTGGTGGCGGGGCTGGCGTACTCCGTGGTCATGAACTACCTGAACCGCGTCGTCCGGGGCCGGAAGATCGGCGAGACGGTCTACTTCCAGGGGGGCACGGCGTACAACGACGCGGTCGCCGCGGCCTTCTCCCAGGTGCTGGGACGGAAGATCATCGTACCGCCCCACAACGGAGTCATCGGGGCGATCGGGATGGCCCTCCTGGCGCGCGACAAGGTCCGGGCCACGCGGGAGGCCACGAAGTTCCGCGGCTTCGACCTGGCGAAGGTGGACTACCGCCGGCGGGAGTTCGTCTGCAAGGGGTGCAGCAACTACTGCGACATGCAGGAGATCCGCATCGGCGAGAGCCGGACCTACTGGGGCGACAAGTGCTCCGAGAAGTACCGGAAGCCGGCACGGACCGACACGAAACCGGTGATCCCGGACCTGGTCGCGATGCGCAACGACTGGTTCGACCGCCTGATTGCAGAGACCCCGGAAACGGGCCCCCGCGGCACCGTCGGTTTCCCGCGGGCGATGTACTTCTTCGAGCGCTTCCCCTTCTGGAAGGGCGTCCTCCTCCGCATGGGGTTCGGGATCAAGGTCTCCCCGCGGACGGACAAGGCGATTGCGCGGGAGGGGTACGAGCGCACCGTCGCGGAGCCGTGCTACCCCATCCAGGTGGCCCACGGGCACGTCGCCTCCCTGCTCGCCGGCGGCGTGGACTTCCTGTTCCAGCCCAACGTCATCAACTCGGAGACGGTCCACACCCACACGGAGTCGCACTTCTGCCCCTGGGGACAGACGCTCCCCTTCGTGATCGCATCCGTGCCCAAGTGGGAGAAGGAGCTCCGGCAGAAGCTGTTGTCCCCCACCGTGCGCTTCCGGGACGGGGAGAAGTACCTCCTGGAGGACCTCTTCGAATGCTTCGGGCCGCTGGGGGTCACCCGCCGGGAGATCCGGGACGGGATCCGCGACGGCTACCGGGAGCAGGCGGGGCTCGCGCGATTCCTCCACGAGGCCGGCGTCGGGGCGGTTGCGGGCGTGGAGGAAGCGAGGGCGGACGCCATCATCCTGCTGGGGCGCCCCTACAACCTGTACGACCGCGACATCAACCTGGACATCCCCGCGAAGCTGAGGGACCAGTACGGGGCCAACGTGATCCCCGTCGATTTCCTCCCGGTGGACGACATCGATATCCGGGACGTGAACGACAACATGTTCTGGAACTACGGGCGCAAGATCATCGCCGCCGCGAAGTGGTGCCGCATCCACCCGAAGTTCCACATGATCTACATCACCAATTTCAAGTGCGGCCCCGACTCCTTCGTGCGACACTTCATCACGAGAGCGTCCGGTTCCCCGTACCTGGCGCTGCAGTTCGACGGCCACGGCAACGACGCCGGGTACATGACCCGGTGCGAGGCCTATCTCGACAGCAAGGGGGTGCTCCGCCCGTGGGCGCAACAGTGAGCGGTTCGCCGCTGTCCGGCAAGACGGTCTACTTCCCGGCGATGTCGGAGGCCGGCGTCCGGGTCATCGCTTCGGCGTTCCGGTCCGTGGGGATCGAGTCGGAACCGCTTCCACCCTCCGACGAGGAAACCATGATCCTCGGGGGGCGCCACTCCTCCGGCGAGGAGTGCCTCCCGCTGAAGGTCACGCTCGGCGACGTGCTGAAGGTCCTCGTCAACGGGAAGGTCTCCGCCGGCCGGATGGCGCTGTTCATGCCCACCTCGGACGGCCCGTGCCGGTTCGGCCAGTACGGCCCGTACATCAAGGGAGTCCTGCGGGAGATGGGATTCGGCGAGGTCACGGTCATCTCCCCGACCTGCGAGGACGGGTATAGCGGGGTGGGGGAGCACGCGGACGAACTGATCCGGTCGGCGTGGCGGGCTCTGATCGGCGGCGAACTGCTGACCAAGCTGCTCCTGCGCACCCGCCCGTACGAGACGGCGAAGGGGGCGGCCGACGCGGCGTACCGGGAGGCGCTGGACGATTTCTGCGCCGCCGTCGAGTCGCGGGGGAAGAACCCGAAGGAACGGATGGAGCGCCTCAAGGGATCCCTGGCCCGCGGCCGGAAGATGCTGCACGACGTCCCCGCGGACTACTCGGTTCCGCGCCCGCTCGTGGGGATCGTGGGGGAGATCTTCTGCCGCCTGAACACCTTCAGCAACGACGACGTGGTGCGCAAGGTGGAGGAGGCGGGGGGGGAGTGCTGGATCTCCGACGTCAGCGAGTGGCTCTGGTACACCAACGCCTCCCATATCCGCATGCTGAAGCGGTTCCGCCGGCACCTGACCCTGGAGATGTTCGGCGCGAAGCTGAAATGGCACTTCCAGCACAAGGACGAGCGGGAGCTCCACGCGGTCTTCGGGGACGACTTCCGGGGGTACGAGGAGGCGCACGACATCCGGGAGGTCCTCGAGCTCGCGCGGCCGTACCTCCTCCCGGAGGGCACGCTGGGGGAGATGCTCCTGTCGGTGGCGAAGACGGTCTACCTGCACCGGAAGGGCGCCGACGGCGTGCTCGACATCAACCCGTTCTCCTGCATGAACGGGATCGTCTCGGAGGCGGTATACCCCCGCCTCTCCCGGGACTGCGACGGCCTCCCCGTCCGGGTCCTCTACTTCGACGGGACGCGGGCCGACCGCAGGTACGAGCTGGACATCTTCATGGATCTGGTACGGGATTACGCGGCCCGGAAGCGGACCGTCCGGGTGCTGCCGCCCGGGATGCGCCGGCCCGCTGCGGCCAGCGCGTGAAGATCGCCGTCCTATCGGACATCCACTCCAACGGCGACGCCCTCGCCGCGGTGGTCCGCGAGCTCGAGGGGATCCGCCCCGACCGGGTGTACCACCTCGGCGACCTCGTGGGGTACAACGCGGAACCGGAAGGGTGCGTCCGCTGGGCGATGGGGAGCACCGCCGGCGGCGTTTCGGGAAACCACGACGCCGTTGCGTGCGGCCGCTCCGCGGGAGTGCACTTCCACCGTGCGGCGCTCCATGCCGCCCTCTGGTCGGGGCGCAACATTTCCGTGGAGGCCCGCGGATACCTCGCGGCCCTTCCCGAACGGCGGACCGTCGAGGGGGGCTCCCTCCTCGTCCACGGCTCCCCGGGCGACCCCGAACAGTACGTGTACACCGTGGCACAGGCCGCCGGCGAGCTCGCGCGCCTCGACCCCGGCGAAGGGGAGGGACCGGTCTTCTTCGGCCACACCCACCTTGCGGGGGCCTTCGTCCGGAGGGAGGACGGGACGGTCGAGGCAGTCCGTCCCGGCACGCTCATCCTCCGGAAGGGGGAGCGGGCGCTGGTCAACCCCGGCAGCGTGGGACAGCCGCGGGACCGGAATCCCGAGGCCTCCTTCGTCCTGTTCGATCCGGAACAGAGGAAGGTTTCCTGGCTCCGGGTCCCGTACGACGTCGAGGCCGCGCGCTGGAAGGTGCTCGACGCGGGGTTGCCGCCCGTCTTCGCCGAGCGGTTGCGGGACGGGACGTGACCCGCAGGAAACACCGGCTCCTGCCCCACACCGCGGACCTGCGCGTGGAGGTCCGCGGGAAAGACTTCCCTGCGGTCTGTGCAGCCTCCGTAGAAACCCTTTTTTCCCTTCTCACCGACCGGCGACGCGTGCGGCGCGGGGAACGCCGGACACTGGCTGCCTCTGGAGGAAGCGAGGAGGACCGGCTCATCGCGATCCTCCGGAAAGCCCTTCTTCTCCTTTACGTCGACCGGTTCCTTGTCCGGGACGCCGGTGCTACGATGGATAGGGAAAAGGTCGCCGTTACGTTGCACGGAGAAACGATCGACCCCGCCCGACATGTCCTGTACCGGGAGATCAAGGCGGTGACGGGGCATGGGCTGGCCGTCCTCGGGGGGCCGTCGGGCGTTACGGCCCGTTTCATAGTGGACGTCTGACTCGCTTCCCGCAGCATGTCCCGGGGATCGTCCCGGTGCGGCCGGCAGGAAGGAGGCCCCTTGCGTTTCGAGGACATTCCCCTCGAGCAACTCTCCGAAACCTCCTGGGAGATCCCGAGGACGGGGGGGATGCTCGTGCCCGGCCTGGTCTTCGCGACATCCGGAATGATGGAGGAAATCGCGCGCGACCAGGCCTTGCGGCAGGTCATGAACGTCGCGCACCTGCCGGGAATCCTGTACCGCAGCATCGGCATGCCGGACATCCATTGGGGATACGGTTTCCCGATCGGCGGCGTCGCCGCCATGGACGTCGGGGAGGGCGTGGTATCGCCCGGGGGCGTCGGGTACGATATCAACTGCGGCGTGCGACTGCTGCGATCGAACCTCGAGGTCGCCGCCCTGCGCCCCCGTCTGCCGGAACTGGTCGCGGCGTTGCACCGGGATGTGCCTTCCGGCGTCGGATCCACCGGCGACGTCCGGGTGACGGGAAAGGAGATGGACAAGGTTCTCGCCGAGGGTTCCCGATGGGCGGCCTCCCGGGGGTACGCCACGTCGGATGACGTGGAGCACACGGAGGACGGTGGCCGGTTCCCGGCAGCGGACCCGGAGTCGGTGTCCGCCACGGCGCGCAGGCGGGGGGAGGACCAGCTCGGGACCCTGGGCTCCGGGAACCACTTCCTCGAGATCGACGAGGTGGAGGAGGTGTTCTTCCCGGAAGCCGCCGCGGCGTACGGCCTCTTCCCGGGGCAGGCAGTCTTCTTTCTCCACTCCGGTTCCCGGGGGCTCGGGTACCAGGTGTGCGACGATTACCTCGACGTGATGACGTCCTACATGCGGAAGCACCGGATCGACGTGCCCGACCGCCAGCTCGCGTGCGCCCACATCGGGTCCGACGACGGCCGGAGATACCTGTCCGCGCTGGCCGCCGCTGCGAATTACGCCTTCGCGAACCGGCAGGTGCTTTCGCACCGGGTGCGGGAGACGGTCCAGCGCCTTCTCGGTATGGGGCCAAGGGACGCGGGGATCCGGCTGGTGTACGACGTGGGGCACAACAACGCGAAGTTCGAGACCCATGATGTGGACGGACGGAGGCGGGAGGTCCTCGTCCACCGGAAAGGTGCGACCCGGGCGTTCCCGCCGGGGCACCCCGAGATCCCGGACGCCTACCAGGAGGTCGGGCAACCGGTGTTCATCCCCGGCGACATGGGGACGGGGTCTTACGTCCTCGCCGGCGTGCCAGGGGCGATGCGGATGTCCTTCGGTTCCACGTGTCACGGCGCGGGACGGAGGATGAGCCGCACGCAGGCCAAGCAAAGCGTCCGCGGGAAATCCGTCTTCGGAGCCATGGAGAAGCGGGGCGTCCTCGTCGCCTGCGCGTCCCACAGGACGCTCGCGGAGGAGATTCCGGAAGCGTACAAGGACGTGGATACCGTGGTGGACGTGGTCGATCGGGCGGGGATCGCCAGGAAGGTGGCCCGGCTCAAGCCGGTGGCCGTGGTGAAGGGATAAACCGCCGCGATGAAGAGGCCCTGGTACGAGACGATCTTCGACGAGCGGTACCCCGAGCTGTTCGGGCCGCTGGAGCAGGACCCCGAGGAGGAGGTGGCGCAGATCGTCGGCCTGATCCCGATCCCGCCCGGCGCCGCGGTGGCGGACCTGGGGTGCGGGCGGGGGCGGCACGCCATCCCGTTGTCCCGGAGGGGGTACCGCGTGACGGGCGTCGACCTGTCGGAGAAGATGCTGCGGCTGGCGCGCGAGCGCGCGGTGAGGGAAGGCGCGGCGGTGGAGTGGGTCCGGGAGGACATGCGGGAGTTCGTCCGACCCGCGGCCTTCGACGTCTTCCTCTCGCTCTTTTCATCCTTCGGCTACTTCGGGGACGTGGAGAACCAGAAGGTCCTGGACAACGTCGGCCGGAGCCTGAAGCGGGGCGGGGCGCTGTTGCTCGACCTGCGGAACGCCCGGAAGGGACTTGCCGGAGAGGACGGCATGGAGACGACGGTGACGGTTCCCACCGGACGGCTGTGCATGCGCGTCCGGATGGACCACGCCACGGGCCGGGCGCGGGCGGAGCACGAACTGGTCCGACCGGACGGAATCCGGATCTCCTCCGCCTTCGACGTCCGGATCTATTCGGAGGCGGACCTTGACCGCATGATCGTGACGGCGGGGATGCGGGTCGTGGCTGTCCACGGTTCCCTCGACGGCGCCCCCTTCCACGTCGGGGCGGAGCGGATGGTCGTCGTCGCTAAAAAAGGATAAGGCGGATTTGTCTCAGGTTCCCCCCAATGGGGATAAGCCTTCGTAGAGGAGCGATTGCTTTCAGGGGACACTCTTGGAGGTAGTCGGGTGTATTGTTGGAAGAGTGTCCCCTGCCCAGCTATAACAAATCGTCTGAGACGCCGCGCCGCGGCCCGGCCGGCTTCCCCGCCGGGGTTGCGATCTCCGGCACCGTCCCCAGCTTGAACGGAAGGACCAGCCCTTCGCCGCTTCCCTGCGGCACGGCTTTCCCCGTTGCGGGGTCCACGCGCGCGAAGGTGACCCCCGCGGGGGGAGGGAACTCCCGGTCGGGAAAAAACGCCATCGCCTTCCTCATGAAATGCATCCAGATCGGGAGCGCCACGGTCGCGGCGGATTGCCGGTCACCCAGCGACGCGGGCGTGTCGAATCCCACCCACACTCCCGCCATCAGGTCGGGCGACCCGCCGATGAACCAGGCGTCCGTGTTCTCGTTCGTGGTCCCGGTCTTGCCGGCGAGGTTGGGGGAGAGTCCCTTCGCGGAGACCGCGGTCCCGCTGCGCAGGACCTCCTGCATGAGCCGGATCGTCAGGAAGGCGGTTTCCGGGGGG
>JAGGAJ010000186.1 GCA_017889845.1 Deltaproteobacteria bacterium | reverse complement strand
CCGACGTAGAGCGCCACGGACGCCTCGAAGAAGTCGGCCAGCGCCCGGGCGGATGCCAGGATCCCGGCGTCGTACTTCGTGATCCCGTACCGGCCGGTCAGCCGCGCGACCTTCTCCGCGGGCAGCTCGGGGATGGTCCCGCGCAGCTCCTTGACCCACTCGTCCGGGACGATTAGCGGCAGCAGGTCCGGGTCGGGGAAGTACCGGTAGTCGTGGGCCTCCTCCTTCCGGCGCATCGAGAGGGTGACGCCCGCGTTGGCGTCCCACAGCCGCGTCTCCTGCACCACCTTCCCGCCGTCCTCGATCACCTCGATCTGCCGCCGGATCTCGTACTCGAGCGCCTTCTCCACGTTGCGGAAGGAGTTCATGTTCTTGAGCTCGGCCTTCGTGCCGAACGCCGCCTGCCCGACCGGACGGACCGAGACGTTCGCGTCGCAGCGGAACGACCCCTCCTCCATGTTCCCGTCGCACACCTCCAGGTACACGAGGATGTCCCGCAGCCGCCGCAGGTACGCGCCGCCCTCCTCCGGCGTGCGCATGTCGGGCTCGGAGACGATCTCCATCAGCGGCACGGAGCACCGGTTCAGGTCCGCCAGCGACGCCTGCGCCCCCGCGAACTCCCCCTCGTGGACGAGCTTCCCGGCGTCCTCCTCCATGTGGATCCGCGTGATCCCGATCCGCTTCGTGCCGCCGTCGAGCTCGATGTCGACGTGCCCGCCGATGGCGAGCGGCAGCTCGTACTGCGAGATCTGGTACGCCTTGGGCAGATCCGGGTAGAAGTAGTTCTTCCTCGCGAAGACGCTGCGGCGCTGCACCGTGCAGGAAGTCGCGAGGGCCGTGCGGATCGCGTACTCCACCGCCTTCCGGTTGAGGACCGGCAGGACGCCCGGCATGCCGGTGCACACCGGGCAGGTGTTTTCGTTGGGGGAGGCCCCGAACGCCGCGGAGCAGGCGCAGAAGATCTTGCTCTCCGTCGCGAGCTGGGCGTGGACCTCCAGCCCGATGACCGCCTCGAATTCCATCGTGTCCTACCCCGTGATCGGCGCCACGCGCGGCAGCGGGATGGCGCGCTCGATCGCCCCGGCCGCGGTGAACAGCGTCTCCTCCCGGAAGTGGTTCGCAAGCAGCTGCGCCCCGACGGGAAGCCCCTCCGCGGACAACCCGCACGGGACCGAAAGCCCCGGGATCCCCGCCAGGTTGCACGGGATCGTGTAGATGTCCGACAGGTACATCGTCAGCGGGTCGTCCGTCTTCTCCCCGAGGCGGAACGCCGGTGTGGGGGCGGTGGGCGTCAGGAGGACGTCCACCTGCCCGAACGCCTTACCGAAATCCTCCCGGATCAGGGTGCGGACCTTCTGCGCTTTCCCGTAGAACGCCTCGTAGTAGCCCGCGGACAGGGCGTAGGTGCCGATCATGATGCGGCGCTTCACCTCGGCCCCGAACCCCTCCGCGCGCGTCCTCGACATCATCTCGATGAGCCCGGCGGACCCTTCCGCGCGGTGCCCGTACCGCACGCCGTCGTAGCGGGCGAGGTTGGAGGACGCCTCCGCGGGGGCGACGAGGTAGTACGTCGACAGGGCGTACGAAGTGTGGGGAAGCGAAACCTCGACCGCCGTCGCCCCCTGGTCGGTCAGCGCCTTCAGGGCCCTCTCCACCGAGGCCTTCACCGCGGGGTCGAGCCCGCCGCCCTCGAAATACTCCCTCGGCAGCCCGACGCGCAATCCGTTCACCCGCGCACCCGCCGCGGCGAGGTAGTCCGGGACGGGAACGTCCACGGAGGTGGAATCGCGCCGGTCGTACCCGGCGATGACGGAGAGCAGGAGCGCCGCGTCCGCAACGCTCCGCGTGATCGGCCCCCCCTGGTCCAGCGAGGAGGCGAAGGCGATCATCCCGTAGCGCGAGACGCGCCCGTAGGTCGGCTTGACGCCCACGACGCCGCACAGCGATGCGGGCTGGCGGATGGAGCCGCCCGTGTCGGTCCCGATCCCCCCGAAGCACATCGCCGCCGCCACCGCCGCCGCCGTGCCTCCGGAGGAGCCGCCGGGGATCCGGGAGAGGTCCCACGGGTTCCGGGTGACGCCGAAATGGGACGTCTCGGTCGACGAGCCCATGGCGAACTCGTCCATGTTGTGCTTCCCCAGCAGCACCGCGCCCGCGGAAAGGACCATCGAAGTCACCGTCGCGTCGTACGGCGGGTCGAAGTTGTGCAGGATCCGGCTGCCGCAGGTGGTCCGGACACCCCGGGTGCAGAAGATGTCCTTGAGCCCCACGGGGACCCCGTGGAGGGCGCCGCGGATCGTCCCTCTCGACCGTTCCTCGTCGCACGCCGCCGCCTGCGCCATCGCCCGTTCCGGAAGGACGGTGAGGTAGGCGTTGATCTTCGGGTTCAATGCCGCGATCCGCGCGAGGAGCGCTTCCGTCAGCTCCCGGGAGGAGACCTCCCCTTCCCGGACGCGGCGCGCCGCTTCGAGGAGGGTCCATTCGTGGACGGGAGCGATCGCCATGGCGCGCGTGCGGCCTTTTCTAATCTTCGATGATCCGCGGGACGCGGAAGAAGTCGCCCTCCCGTTCGGGGGCGTTGGAAAGGAGCGCCTCGCGGTCCCCGAACGGGGAAACCGCGTCGTCGCGGAAGGGCGTGCCCATCTCGACGGCGTGGGAGGTCGGGACGACGTCGCGGGTGTCGAGACGGTCGATCTGCTTCACGTATTCGAGAATGCCGGAGAGCTGCTCCCGGAGGCGGTCGGCCTCGGCCCCGGTCACCGCCAGGCGCGCCAGGCGGGCGACGTGCAGCACTTCCTCCCGCGTGATCGCCATGGGGCCTCCTCCCGTTCGTGACGTAGAGAAACCATAATCTACCACACGGTCGCTTGCGGGATAAACACCCCCCAGAATGCTGAGTTCCTCGCGGGGGGCTTCCTCTCCGCTACGCTCGCGACCTTCGCCCGCTCACTGCGATTCCGCTCGACGCAATCTCCGCCTCGCTCCATACGCCGCTGCGAGGAACCCCCCGCTGCATCACTCCGCATATTGGTAAGCATGGCCCGCAATCGGCGTATGATGTGCATCGTGATGATGCGGCGGTTCTTCGCGACCACGTTCAAGGGGCTGGAGGAGGTGCTGGCGGGGGAGGTGGCCGCTCTCGGGGGGGAGGACGTCGTCCTCGCGGCCGGCGGGGTATCCTTTTCCGGCGATCTGGCCCTCTGCTACCGCGCCAACCTGTGGCTGCGGTCGGCGAACCGGGTTGTGACGCTCCTGTCGGAGTTCCCCGCCCCGACGCCGGCGGCGCTGTACGAGGGGACCCGGGAGATCCCGTGGAACGACCTGTTCCCACCGGAGCGCACGATCGCCGTGGACGCCAACGTCCGGGAATCCGGGATCACCCACTCCCACTTCGCCGCGCAGAAGACCAAGGATGCGATCGTCGACGGTTTTCGGGACGCCACGGGCCGCCGGCCGGACGTTGACACCGTGTCGCCGGACGTGCGGATCGTGGTCCGGATCGTGCGGGACGAGTGCGCGGTGTCGCTGGACACCTCCGGGGATAGCCTGAACCGCCGCGGCTATCGGTCCACCCCGACGGAGGCGTCGCTGAAAGAGACGTTGGCGGCGGGGCTGGTCCTGCTGACCGGGTGGCAGGGGGAGCAGCCGCTGATCGACCCCGCCTGCGGGGCGGGGACGATCCCCATCGAGGCGGCGATGGTCGCAGGGAACGTCGCCCCCGGCGGATTCGGGCGCCCGTTCGGATTCCAACGTCTGAACGACTTCGACCCGAAACGGTGGGAGGCGCTCCTCTCGGAGGCCCGGGAGGCGGCGCGGCACCCGGTGC
>JAGGAJ010000185.1 GCA_017889845.1 Deltaproteobacteria bacterium | reverse complement strand
GTTCAGCTACCGCGGGGGGATATACGGGATCAGCCGCCGCGGCCTCCACGCCAGGGACGGCAGGGGTGTTCCGAAGATGTCTCTCGAGGAGGCGATCGCGCGGTCCGCGAATGCGGTATTCGGAAAGGTCGCCGTAAATCACGTCGGCGGGCCGGTTCTCGAGGAGTACCTCGGGAAGTTCGGATTCGGCCAGCCGGTCCCCTTCGACCTTCCCGTCGAGCCGAGCCGCGGGGAGGTACCGAGGCAGGAGTACGAGCTCGCCCGAACCGGGGCAGGATTCGGCGAGGTGTACGTTTCCCCGCTTCACATGGCGATGATCATGTCCGCCATCGCCTCGGGCGGGGCGATGCCCCGGCCGTTCCTGGTCGACCGGATGGAGGACGCGGACGGCAACCTGCTGTACGAGTCCTCCCCGTCGAAGTTGCGGGACACGGTGACGAAGGAGACCGCGGACGCGGTCGTGCAGATGATGGTGAAGACCGTGGAGATGGGCACCTCCCGGCGCGCGTTCGGCTCGCCGGAGAAGACCCCCCTCCTCAAGGACATGGACGTTGCGGGAAAGACCGGCTCCCTCTCCGGGTGGACCCCGAGTGTCCACTTCGAGTGGTTCGCCGGCCTCGCCCCGGTGGGGTCGCCCCGGCTGGCGCTGGCGGCGCTGGTGGTGAACGAGAGCCGCTGGAAGATCAAGGGGAGCTACGTGGGGAAGGAGGCGTTCAACTGCTACTTCGGCTACCCTTCCTCCATGCCTCCGGTCTACGCGAAATCCCGGGGCGGACGGAAGTGGGTCGGGGCCTCCGGCGCGGAATCCGGGAAGAAGAAGCCCGGGAAGGGGAAGAAGGTCGCCTCGAGGAAGCGCGGGTCCCCCGCCAAGACCGCGAAGAAGCCGCCCGCGAAACCGCTCGCCCGCACCCACAGCCCCGCAGGGGGCTGACCGCCGGGGTCCGCCCGATGGAATTCCACAGCCTCATAGCCGTTCGCAGGAGCCTGCGCGCGTACGCCGACCGCCCCGTGGAACCGGAGAAGGTCGAACGGATGCTCGAGGCCGCGAGATGGTCCCCGTCATGCGGCAACCGGCAACCGTGGCGGTTCATCGTCGTGGGGGAGGATTCCCCCTCCCGAAAGGCGGCCGGGGAATCGCTCGACCCCGGCAACGGCTGGGCCCTGCGCGCCCCGGTGCTGGTCGTGGCGGGGGCCGCGCGCGGGGACGGCGCGGTCGTCGAGTCGCGGGAATATTCCCTGCCCGATACCGGGATGGCGCTGATGTCCCTCCTGTACCGCGGGGCCGACCAGGGATTGCTGGTCCACCCGATGGCGGGGTGGAAGGAGGCGCCGCTGCGCGCCGCGCTGGGGCTGCCGGGCGATTTCGCGCCCGTTGCCGTGGTGGCCGTCGGCTACCCGGGAAAGCCGGAGGAGCTCGACGAGGCGACGCGGAAGAAGGACGGGAAACCGCGGACCCGCAAGCCCCTGGGCGAGGTCGCGTTCACGGACCACTGGGGGGAACCGTACCGGGGAACGGTACGTTCCGCGCCGGCGAAGGTGTACGAGACGGATCTGCAGATCCGTCTCGGCGACACCGACGCGATGGGTCACGTCAACAACGCGAAGATCATCACCTATCTCGAACTGGGCCGGGTGGGCTTTTTCGCCGACGTGGCGGGCGTGGAACGCGTCGAGGATTACCAGTTCATCCTCGCGGAGGTGAACTGCCGGTACCGCATCCCGATCCTCCTCCAGGACCGGGTGCGTGTCCGGATGTACGTCACCGACGTCTACCGGAGCTCCTTCCGGTTCCGGTGCGAGCTGATCGACCCCCGGGACGGCCGGGTGTTCGTCGAGGCGGAAACGGCCCAGGTGATGTTCGACTACGCCACGGGACGCCCGCGCCCGATCGACGACGACTTTTTGGACAAGATCCGGGACTACATCGGGGGCTGAACTCCCTACCGCCCGCCCCATCCTGATGGTCCCCCGTAATGTACCCCCGATACCCCGATAGATATAATGGCGGGGTGAAGCGGTCCCGCACCCTCCGGAAAGCGCTCCTGCTGCTCGCGGCGGCCGCCCTCCTGATCGCCGCGTGGGTCGCCGTCACCCTCCTCACGCTTCCGCCCGTCACGCCGCTCGCGGACCCGCGCATGTCGATGGTCATCGACGTGAAGGACTGGCAGAAGCGCGCCCACAAATTCGTCGTCGGCCCGCGGAACCCGCGCTGGACACCTTACGGCGCGATCCCCCCGACGCTGAAGAAGGCCGTCGTGGCGGCGGAGGACGCCCACTTCTACGCACACGAGGGGGTGGACTACGAGGCGATGAAGGATGCGATCCGGACGGACCTGGAGAAGGGGCGTTTCGCGCGCGGCGGGAGTACCATCACGCAGCAGCTCGCGAAGAACCTCTTCCTCTCCCGGGAGAAGACCCTGATCCGCAAGGGGAAGGAGATCGTCCTCGCGTGGCGGATGGAGGACGCGCTCACCAAGCGGCGGATCCTGGAACTGTACCTGAACGTGGTCGAGCTGGGGCCGATGGTATATGGCATCGGCCACGCGTCGCAATATTACTTCGGGAAGCCCCCCTCCGCCCTGACCGTGCGGGAGTGCGCCTTCCTCGCCTCCATGCTTCCGGGACCGAGGGTGTACAACCCATACCGCAAGATGGACCGGGTGATGCGGCGGTCCGACCGGATCCTCCGCCGGATGGTGGCGGCGCGGATGATCGGCCGGGAGGAATACGAGGCGGCGATGGCCGAGATCCCGAACCTCGCCGGGTTGGAACGGAAGGTGGAAAATACCCTGGCGGCTCCGCCCCCGGAGGAGAAGTCGCCGGCGGACCCCGAACGGACGGGGCCTTGGCAGGAAGGGAACTCCCCGTCGGAGTGAACCCTGCTCTTACCTCCTCGCCGCCTTGCGCAACGCCTGCGCCAGGTCCTCTGCCAGGTCGTCGACGCCTTCCACCCCCACCGACAGCCGGACCAGCGAGGGCGTCAGTCCCACCTCCGCCTGCTCCTCCGGGGGGATGTCGGAGTGGGTCATCGTCGCGGGGTGCGTGATCAGCGACTCGACCCCGCCCAGGCTCTCCGCGAGCAGCACGGTCGAAAGGGAGGAGAGGAACCGGGGGACGGCGCGCTCCCTTGCCAGTTCGAAGGAGACGATCGACCCCGGCCCGTCCGCCTGGGAGGCGTGCAGCGCGGCCCTCGGGTGCCCGGGCAGGCCGGGATAGAAGACCTTCCGGACGAAACGGTGGGAGGAGAGGAACCGCGCAAGGACCATCGCGTTCTCCTGGGCCCGCTGCACCCGCAGGGGAAGCGTCTTGATCCCGCGGAGGAGGAGCCAGGCGTCCCAGGGGGAGAGGATCGCGCCCACCGCCTTCTGGGCGAAGAGCATCTTCTCCGCGAGCGAGGGGTCCGAAACGACCACGACGCCGCCGACGAGGTCGTTGTGCCCGCCGAGGAACTTCGTGGCGCTGTGGACGACCACGTCGATTCCCAGGGACAGGGGGCGCTGGAGCGCGGGCGACAGGAACGTGTTGTCCACGATGGAAAGGATCCCCGCCGTTTTCGCGACGGCCGCGGCCCCGCGCAGGTCCGCGATCTTCATCATCGGATTGGTGGGAGTCTCGATGAAGAGGGCGCGCGTCCGCCTGCCGACCTTCCGGCGGATCGCGGCGGGGTCCCCCATGTCGACGTAGTCGAACCGAAGCCCGTACCCCGCAAGGATCTTCTCGAAGAGCCGGTACGTGCCGCCGTACAGGTCGTCCGAGCAGAGCACGTGGTCTCCGGAGCGGAACAGGGTCATCACGGCGGAGATCGCCGCCATGCCCGAGGAGAAGG
>JAGGAJ010000184.1 GCA_017889845.1 Deltaproteobacteria bacterium | reverse complement strand
GACGGGAAGGGTTGGAAGAAGGGGGACTACAAGAGCCTCAACCTCCCCTTCGAGAACCGGCTCCTTGCCCAGCCCGCGGAGGTCCGCGAGCGGATGTGCAGGGGGGTCGAGGATTTCGCCTTCAAGATGATGACGACGGTCTTCAACGCCAAGGACACCGCGCCGCTCGCACTGGAGGCGATCCTCGAGGCGGGCACCTTCGACCTCGGCCCCAAGGCGGGCCGGATCGAGGAGCCGGCCGAGTGGACCGAGGCGAAGATCGTCGAGCGGGCGAAGACGCTTTCCAGCGACAAGGGTGCCAAGGGCGACTTCGACGACTGACCCGCCCCCGGTTCGCCGCAAGGGGTGGAGGCCGCCGGCGGGAGGAAGGCGGCGGATCAGCGACTTCGGCGTCTACGGACTCTCTCGGGGCGTGCCTCGTCGTCTATGGGCTCCACCGATCCGGGCGAGGCGCCGACGGCAGGGGGAGACGCGGGGGGCGGCGAAACCTGTGCCGCGGCCGCGCTTGGAGCGGCGGGAGCGGCCGTCGACCGAGCCTTGCTCCCGACCGGGAGCAGCTCCAGCTTCTCCCGCTCGCTCCCCCGGAGCAGCCAGACCTTGTCCCGGTCCACGGAGGCGAGCACCGCGCCCGGCTCGACTTCCTCGCTCTCCCGGTACAACCTCGGCTCCTTCATCCCCTCGGCCCACAGGATCGCCCGGCGGGCGGAGGGCGTGGAAGAGAAGATGGTGCCTACGAGGACGAAATTCGTCTTCGAGACGGCCGCCCCCCCCTTGGCGGCCGCGGGGAGCCGGGAGGGGATCTTCATCCCCTGGGCCGGAGAGAACGGGTTCTTCCACTCCTCGGCCGGCGGCGCGGATGCGGGCTCGACGGCGGCGACGGCGGTTCCCGGGGGCGCTTTCGGGGAGTAGGTGCGCAGGGAGAGGTACCTCGTCAGGGCCGTGCCGACGGAAACGGCCGACACCACGATGGAAACCCCCACGATGGCCAGGTACAACGGTCTTCGCATCCCATTCCCCGGAACCGGGATATGGAGTTGAGAACCTGAGGCAAGAGCTGGCGCGCCTGCGAGGACTCGAACCTCGGGCCCGCTGCTTAGAAGGCAGCTGCTCTATCCACCTGAGCTACAGGCGCGCAACAGAAGTATAGCAACAATTCGCCCGCCCCGGCGCCCGTCCGGCATCCGGTTTACAATACGGGAGATGAGCGAAGATCGGGTCGTCAATTGCGCGACGTGGTACGCGCCGCAGGGGTCGGCGTCCACTCCCGGCGGGCCCCCCCCCGGGGATCCGCCGACCGGGAAACCGCCCGGGCCGGAGACCGGAGAGCTGCCTCCCCACGAGGAGCAGACCCGCTGGACCCTGCCCGTCTCCGGGATGTCGTGCGCCTCCTGCGTGGTGCGGGTGGAGAAGGCGCTCTCCCGGGTCGAGGGGGTCGAGGCCGCATCGGTCAATCTGGCCGCGGGGAGCGCCACCGTGACGGTGGATCCGGGGAAGATCGGGCCATGGAGGCTCGCCGCCGCGATCCGGGATGCGGGGTACGAGGTCCCCGTGGAGCGGTCCACCTTCCCCGTGCAGGGGATGTCGTGCGCCTCGTGCGTGGACCGTGTGGAGCGCGCGCTCCGCGGCGTCCCCGGGGTGTTGGCCGCGACCGTCAACCTCGCCGCGCAGACGGGGAGCGTGGACTTCCTGCCCGGCGTGGCAACCGTCGCCGCCCTGCGCTCCGCGGTGGAGGGGGCCGGCTACGGCGTCCCCCGCGTGGAGCCGGGGGAAGATCCCGTGGAACTCCAGGCGCGCCTGCAGGCGATGGAGGAACGGTCCCTCCTCTCCCGGCTGCGCGTGGCGTTTGTCCTGGGCGTTCCGCTGCTGCTGCTCTCCCACTGGGGGAAATATCCCGTTCTCCAGTTCCTCCTCGCGACCCCGATCCAGCTCTTCTCGGCCTCCCGGTTCTACCGGGGGGCGTGGTCCGCCGCGCGCCACGGGACCACCGACATGAACACCCTGGTGGCGCTCGGGACTTCCGTCGCCTACATCTACAGCGTCGTCGTCACCTTCTTCCCGGGGCTCCTCGCGGCGCAGGGGCTTTCCGCCCACGTGTATTACGAGACGGCGGCGGCGATCGTGGCCCTCGTCCTGCTCGGGCGCTGGTTCGAGGCGCGCGCGAGGGGGAAGACCTCCGCGGCGATACGGAAACTGGTCGGGCTGGCGCCGAAGTCGGCGCGCGTGGTCCGGGACGGAGCGGAGATCGACGTTCCGCTCGAGTCGGTGGCCGTCGGGGAGATCCTCGTCATCCGGCCGGGGGAGAAGATCCCGGTGGACGGCACGGTCTCGGAGGGGCGGTCCTCCGTCGACGAGTCGATGCTGACGGGAGAACCGATGCCGGTGGAGAAGGGACCGGGGGACATGGTCACCGGCGGCACGCTGAACGGGAATGGCCGCCTCGTGATGCATGCCTCGCGCGTCGGGAAGGACACGGTTCTCTCCCGCATCGTCGCGATGGTGCGGGACGCGCAGGGAAGCAAGCCGCCGATCGGACGCCTCGCGGACGTCCTCGCGTCGTATTTCGTTCCCTCCGTAATGGCCGTTGCGGTCCTCACGTTCTTTGCGTGGCTTCTCTTCGGCCCGGAGCCGCGGCTGACGTATGCGCTGGCCGGCGCCATCTCCGTCCTCATCATCGCCTGCCCCTGCGCCCTCGGGCTGGCAACCCCGACCTCCATCATGGTGGCCACGGGGAGGGGGGCGGAACTGGGGATCCTGGTGCGCGACGGCGCCGCGCTGGAGACCGCGCACAAGGTGGACACGGTCGTCCTCGACAAGACCGGTACTGTGACGAAGGGAAGGCCGGAGGTGACCGGCGTGCGGCCCGCGCCGGACGGCCCCTTCCGGGAGAGGGAAGGGGAGCTGGAGATGCTGCGCCTCGCGGCGTGCGCAGAGTCGGCTTCCGAGCATCCGCTGGCCGACGCGGTCGTCCGGGCCGCGAAGGCGAGGGGGATCGACGTTTCCGCGCCGGACTCCTTTACATCCACTCCGGGACAGGGGATCCGGGCAACGGTCGACGGAAAGGCGGTCCTTGCGGGAAACCTCTCCTGGCTCGAGGGGGAAGGGGTGGATCCTTCGGCGCTGATTCCGGACGCGCAGGATGTTTCGGCGGCGGGGGGAACACCCGTGTGCCTGGCGGTGGAAGGGCGGGCCGCGGGCGTCCTCGCGGTGGAGGACGAGATCAGGGAAACCTCGCCGGATGCGGTCCGCCGGCTCGGGGAAATGGGGCTCACCGTCTTCCTGCTGACCGGGGACAACCGGAGGACCGCGGACGCGGTGGCGGCGAAGGTCGGCATCTCGCGGGTGGTCGCCGGGGTGCTCCCGGACCGCAAGGCGAAGGAGATCCTGCGGCTCCAGTCCGAGGACCGGGTCGTGGCGATGGTGGGGGACGGGATCAACGACGCCCCGGCACTCGCGCAGGCGGACGTGGGGATCGCGATCGGCACGGGGACGGACGTGGCGGTGGAGGCGGGGGACCTGGTGCTGATGGGGGGGGACCTGCGGGGAGTGGCGACGGCCATCTCGCTGAGCCGCGCCACGCTGCGCAACATCCGCCAGAACCTGTTCTGGGCCTTCGCCTACAACGTGGTGCTGATCCCGGTGGCGGCGGGGGCGCTCTACCCGTCCTTCGGCGTGTTGCTGGACCCCGTCTTCGCCGCCGCGGCGATGGGGCTCTCCTCCGTCACCGTGGTGACGAATGCCCTGCGGTTGCGCAGGTTCCGTCCGTCGGCCTGAGAAGCCCGCGCGGCGCGGCATGGGGAAGGGAGGGCACGGAATCCGGGCAATTAGCC
>JAGGAJ010000183.1 GCA_017889845.1 Deltaproteobacteria bacterium | reverse complement strand
CGGTCGGGGGCAGGCGGCTTAAGCCGCCTGGGCTACAGGATAGTCGTTGGCGACTATTGAGTTCCCGTTTTTACGAGGTTCAGGGCCTCGGCACGCAACCCGGGAGCATCGACATCCCCGTCGAAACCGTTTCGCCCCCGTATTTAAACATTTTAACAGAATGACGGGCCCGTGGGAACGGTCCCGCGGACCCGCCATCCGTGCGGAAAGGAGGAGGGAGGGGCCTCGCCCTTCGTTCCTATTGACCCGCCCTCCCGGGAAAAGGTTCCCGGGGATTGTGGGAAAAACCGGACGGACGGGTTATTCCGCGCCCCCGCGCTTCCCGCGGGACCGGCTCACCCGTTCGATGTCCCTGCGGGCGTCGCGCTCCGCGATGTCTTGCCGCTTGTCGTAGAGCTTCTTTCCTCGAGCCAGCCCTACCTCGAGCTTGACCCGGGGTCCCTTGAAGTAGAGCTTCAGGGGTACGACGGTCAGACCCCGCTCCTTGACCTTGCCGAAGAGGTAGTCGATCTCCTTGCGCTTCAGGAGCAGCTTGCGGACCCGCAGGGGGTCGATGACCCGGAGATCTCCGTGGGAGTACGGCGTTATGTGCATGTTCTCGACGAACGCCTCGTTCCCGCGGAAGGCGGCGTGCCCGTCCGCGATGTTGACGCGCCCCTCCCGGATCGACTTCACCTCGTATCCCTGGAGCGCCAGCCCGCACTCGAAGGTTTCGAGGATCTCGTATTCGTGCCGGGCGCGGCGGTTCGTGGAAACGACCTTGACGGCGGGCGTGTCCGGCGATTTCTGCTTGTCGGTCCTTCCGGCCATTCCCGCGCGGTTTCCCCCCGTCACTCCGCGGCCCCGCGTGCCGCCCGCCCGGCGACGACGGTGAGCCGCACATTTTCCCGTTCCGTCCGTTCGACCAGGTTCCGGAACAACGCGTCGCCCTGCCCCCCGGGATCGTCCACCACCGCCAGATCCGCCGGGCCGCCCGGAGCGAGGATCCCGCCGGGGAGACCCAGGGCGGCGGAGGCGTTCTCCGTCGCGGCGCGGAAGAGTTCCCGGCACAGGACAGGGTCCTTTTCCCGCCCCTTGTACAGGGAACGCGCAGCGCGCGCTTCCGCCCAGGGAGAGAGGTCCGGCACGGACCCCAGGCTGTCGGTTCCGAGGGAGAAGGGGATCCCGGCGTCGACGAAGTACGTGACGTCCGGCTCCCCGTTCCCGTGCGCCGCGTTGCTGCGGGGGCACAGCACGAAGCGGGCGCCGCCCTCCCGCATCGCGTCGATCTCCCGGCGGGAGAGGTGGACATTATGCACCAGGAGGAGCCCCTTCCGCAGCAGTCCGGTCTGCCGCAGGTATTCGTCCAGAGGGCGGCCGATGCCGCGGAACCAGGAAACGTCCTTCCCGACGGTCGGGTAGAGACGCGTGGCGATCTCCCCTCCCCCGTCCGCGAGGAACGCCATCTCCGCGGCCGACTCCGCCAGGTGGAGGCAGGCGGGGAGATCCCCCGCCGTCGCGAATTCAACCAGAGAGCGGAGCAAGCCCTCTCCCACGGTGTAGAGCGTGTGGGGCGAAATCCCGGGGACGACGAGGGGGTTCGACGCGGCAATCTCCCCCAGCCGGCGGACCGCCTCCGCTACGGCCGCGAACACCTCCGGGGCGGCTTCCGGCGCGAACCCGATCCCTTCGGCGAAGACCCGGGCGCGCAGGGGGGACTCCGCGTAGGCGGAGAGGTCCGGCCCGGCGATTTCCCCCACCGCCGTAGTACCAAACGACAAGGCTTCCCCTGCCGCCCCGACGAAATTCCTCGCGAACGCGGCCGGTTCCGATCCCCGCCTCCACGCGATCACCCGGAGGATCCAGTCCGCGAAGGAAGCGGGCAGCGGCAGAACGTTCCCGTCGGGATCCGCGATGCGCGGGATCTGCAGGTGGACGTGGGCGTTGACCAGCCCAGGAAGGATCGCGGCGCCGGGGAACTCCAAACGGGTGAATCCGGCCGGGGCCGCCCGGAGGACATCCGCCTTCGGGCCGGCGAGCAGCACGTTCCCGTCCGCCGCGGCCACCGCGCCGGGGGAGAAGGCGGTCCCGGCCTCCGGGACCAGCCGCGACGCGACGTACACCACGCCGTTTTCCGGGGTCAAGGAAGCGTTCACGGAATCGGGGACCCCCCGGGGCGATCAACCGGGGGGCCCGTGGGATTCAGTCCGCGTGAAGGGACGTCCTTATTTGTAAGTTTCAAGGTACGTCCCCGGTTGTAAGGGTGTCCCGGTTCCGGGGTCAGACCGCGGCGACGCGGGGGCGCTGGCTCTCCGACTCGACCTTCCGCTTCACGTCCGTGATCCGGTTCTTCCCGTCCACGTAGACCAGCGTGGGCCGGAAATCCCGGAGCTCCTTTTCGTCGTAGGCGGTGAAATTGGCGATGATCACCAGGTCGCCCTTGCTCACCTGGCGGGCGGCGGCGCCGTTCAGGCAGATCACGCCGGAGTCCGCCTCCCCCTCGATGGCGTAGGTGGTGAACCGGTTCCCGTTGTCCACGTTCCAGATGTGCACCTGCTCGTACTCGGCCAGCCCCGCCGCGGCCATCAGCGTCCTGTCGATCGTGACGCTCCCCTCGTAGTGGAGCACGGCGTCGGTCACCGTCGCCCGGTGGATCTTGCATTTCAGCATCGTCCTCATCATGGTGCGTCCCTCCCCGGTATGGTCTCCCTAATCCCTGAGCGTGATGTTGTCGATCAGCCTCGCCGGCCCCACCTTCGCGGCCACGACGACCGCGATCGCGTCGACGCGGCCCTCGAGCGGGGCCAGCGTCCGAGGGTCCCGCCCTTCCGCGTACTCCAGTTTCGCCAGCGGCTCCCCGGCGATCTCCTCCCGGGCGGCGGCGACCAGCGTTCCCGCATCGCGCTCCCCGCCGTCGAAGAGCGCCCTCGCACGGAACAGGCCGCGCGACAGGCACCGGGCCGCGATCCGGTCGTCCCCCTTCAGGTACGCGTTGCGCGAACTCATCGCCAGCCCGTCCGGCTCCCGGACGATCGGGGCGCCCACGATCTCGATCCCGAAGTCCAGGTCCCGGGCCATCGCCCGGATCACCGCGAGCTGCTGGAAATCCTTCTCCCCGAACACCGCCACGTGGGGTTTGGCCGCGAGGAACAGCTTCGCCACCACCGTGGCCACTCCCCGGAAATGGCCGGGCCGCGAGGCGCCGCACAATCCCTGCGACGCGCCGGTCACCTCCACGTACGTCTGGAACCCCTCCGGGTACATGTCCGGAACCCCGGGCAGGTACACCGCGGAGGCCCCGGCCTCCGAAAGCATCGCGAGGTCCCTCGCCTCGTCCCGCGGGTACTTGTCGAAATCCTCCCCCGGGCCGAACTGCGCCGGATTGACGAAGATCGTCGCCGCCACCGCCCCGCAGCCGCGTTCCCGCGCGATCCGGACCAGGCTGACGTGCCCCTCGTGGAGGTATCCCATCGTGGGGACCAGCCCGATCCGGGCCCCGCCTGCGCGCCGCGCGTCGGCCCACGCGCGCATCGCTCCCGGGGAGCGCAGCAGCTCCATCAGAAGGATTGCTCCCTGCCGGGGAACGTCCCGTCGCGCACCGCCGCCGCGTACGCCTCCACCGCGTCGGAAACCGGCTGCCGCAGCTCCCCGAACCGCTTGACGAACTTCGGCCGGAACTCGTCGAACAGCCCCAGCAGGTCCTGCATCACCAGCACCTGGCCGTCGCAGTGGGGCCCCGCCCCGATGCCGATCGTCGGGATCGACAGGGACTTCGTGATCTCCTCGGCAAGCGCCGCCGGCATCCCCTCCAGCACCACCGCGAAGGCGCCCGCCTCCTGCACCGCCGCCGCGTCGTCGAGCAG
>JAGGAJ010000182.1 GCA_017889845.1 Deltaproteobacteria bacterium | reverse complement strand
CATCACGACCACGTCCCCCTCCATCCCCGTGACCTCGCTTACGGTGACGACCTTCCGGGTCCCGTCGCTCATCCGGGACAACTGGAGGATGACGTTCAGCGCGGAGGAGATCTGCTCCCGGATCGCCTTCGACGGCAGGTCGAATCCCGCCATCAGGACCATCGTCTCGATCCGGGAAAGGGCATCCCGCGGGGCGTTGGCGTGGATGGTGGAGATGGATCCGTCGTGCCCGGTGTTCATCGCCTGGAGCATGTCGAGCGCCTCCGCTCCGCGTACCTCGCCGACGATGATCCGGTCGGGTCGCATCCGCAGGGCGTTGCGGACGAGGTCGCGCTGCGTGATGGCCCCCTTCCCCTCGATGTTCGGCGGGCGTGTCTCCAGCCGCACCGTGTGCTGCTGCTGCAGGATCAGTTCCGCCGCGTCCTCGACGGTGATGATCCGCTCGTTGTCGGGGATCGAGGAGGAAAGGACGTTCAGGAAGGTCGTCTTCCCCGCCCCCGTCCCCCCGGAGACCAATATGTTCATCCGGGCCTTCACCATCGCCTCGAACGCGGCGGCCATCTCCTCGGTCAGGGAGCCGTTGGCGAGGAGGTTTTCCATCTGGAGGGGTTTCACCCCGAACCGCCGGATCGAGAGGGCCGGCCCGTCGATGGCCAGCGGGGGAATGATGACGTTGACGCGGGATCCGTCCGCCAGCCGCGCGTCCACCATCGGCGACGCCTCGTCGACGCGGCGCCCCACCTTGGAGACGATCCGTTCGATGACGGCCATCAGGTGCTCGTTGTCCTTGAAGAAGACGTCGGTCTTCTCGATCTTGCCGCGCCGCTCGACGAATACCCCGTGCGGACCGTTGACCATGATGTCGGAGATCTCGGTGTCCGAGAGGAGCGGCTCCAGGGGCCCCAGTCCCATCGTCTCGTTCTGGATCTCGATCACGAGTCGATCCCGTTCCGGCCGGGAGAGGGGGATCCCCTCCTGGGCGATCATGTTCTCCACCACGGTCTTGATGATCCCCGAGAGCTGCTCCGGCGTCAGGTCGGCAACGGTGGACAGGTCGAGCCGGTCGATCAGCCGCCGGTGGATGGTGCTCTTCAGCTCCTGGTACGGGTGGCTCCCGGGCGCCGTCCTCCGCGGGGGGGCCTCGGCCGCCGCCCCGTTCTCCGCCTCGTTCTTCCTCGCCAGCCACTGCGTGATCGTCACGACGCGCTCCTCTCCATCTGGAAGACCCTCTCCAGGAACCCACGCTTCCGCTTTTGCCCGACCCGCGGAATCCCGGGTCCGGCCAGCAGCTCCGCCATGCGGCGGAACGCGGCGGTGACCTCCTTCTCCGGGGCGACCTCGGAGAGCAGCTTGCCGCGGTTGATCGAGGACAGGACGGTAGGGTAGTCGTTCGGGACGGCGTAGAAGACGGGGCAGTTCAGGATCCCTTCGATGCTCTCCCTGGAGATTTCGTCGTTGGGGAGGTACCGGCTGAGGACCAGCTGCACCCGGTCGTCGAAAATCCCGAGGCGGGCGAAGAGCTCGATGCTGCGCTGCGTGTTTTTCAGGGCGGGGAGGTTCATCAGGGTCACCAGCAGGATCGTGTCGGACATCTCGAGGGCCGCGAGGGTCTTTTCGTCGAACTGGTGGGGCGTGTCGACGATGACGACGTCGAAGGTCGACCGCAGCGTGGCGAGCATCTCCCGCACCTGGTCCGCGGAGATCTGCTCGGCGTCCTCGATCCGCGGGGGATCGGCAAGGATGCAGACGCCGGACGAGTGGCGGACGATCAGGGAATCGATGTACTCCGGGTCCGCCTTCCCGCTGTTCCGGGCAAGGTCCAGCAAGGTGTAGGTCGGGGTGACGTTGAAGAACATCGTCACGTCGCCGTGGGCCATCACGAGGTCCACCACGACGACGCGCTTTCCGTGTTCGGTGGCGAGCGCATCGGACAGGTTGGAGGCGATCGTCGTCGTTCCGTTCCCCCCCTTGTTGCTGAAGACGGTGACGATCTTTCCCCTCCGTTCGGTGGACTCCTTCCGCATCCGGGCCTTACGGGCCTTCTCGAGGGCGATGCTGAGATCGATCTCCCGGACGGGTTTGCAGAGCAGGTCGTGCGCCCCCGCCCGCATCGTCTCGAGGGCGTACTCCGCCTCCGGCGTCGCGGAGAGGGCGAGGATGTAGAGGTTAGGGAACTCCTTCGCCAGCGGCCCGACGGCGGAGGCCGGGTTCCCGTTCACCTCGACGATCGCCATGTCCGGGCGGAACTTGCGGACGATTTCGGCGCCTTCCTCCACCGATCCCGCCGTCCAGCGGACGTCCAGCGAGCCGCTCCGCCTGCCGAGCAGTTCGATCAGGCGGGCCGTTTCGGGGTCGTTCTCGATGATGATGGAGCGGATCGCTTCCGGCACGGCCTACTCCACCAGCCGCAGGACGCGGAGGACCGGGCCGGACGACGGACCTTGGGTCGGTCCGGCCTCCCCGAGCGCCGGCATCTGAACGTACCGGCCGATGATGGTCCCCTGTTGCCCGATGCTTTCGATCCAGAACCCCGCGAAGCCGGCGATGACCATTTCCGAGCGCCCCTGGATCAACGCGGCCGCCGGATCGTAGATGGGGATCCGGATCACGCGGGGGGAATCCATCCACGGTGTCTCTCCGGATTGCGGGGTGATTTTGTATACATCGCTCTCCGGGAGATTCTTCCCCGCGTTCCACGTGGATGTCGAGTCCGCGTTGATCAGGTCGTCCACACCTTGACGGGTGGGCCCCACCTTGTCCCCCGGCTCCAGGGTGACCGCGTCGCCGATTTTCACCGGGGTCTGACCTCCGTTCACGATCGTGTCCCGGTACACGCTGCCGCCCGTGCCGTCGAGGGCGAGGCAGAAGAAGTGGCCGGGCTCCTGCTGCAGGGAGGGGATACCGGTCGGATTATGGGGGTTCCCGCTTGGCGTCCCGATTTTCAGGATGATGCGGGTCCCGGGGCAGAACTGGTGCGACGGGTCGGAATTCGGGTCGCACTCCTTGTGAACGATTTCCCCGGCGTCGTACAGACCGTTTCCGTTCGTGTCTTCCCACGGATACGGGATTCCCCAAGGCTTCAATCCCTTCACGTTCGTGCCGGCCGCGGACGCCTCGGCGACCGAGTAGGCGGTGATGGTCTTCGTGGGGCCGAGGAAGATCCGGGAGAAGAACAGCGGGACGTTGCGGGAGGCGGCGACGCGGACCCTCTCGGCCGAGGGGAAAGCGACCGAAATCTCGCCTCCCGGGGAGAGTGTCGATGTGGCCACCTTGTCTTTCGAGGCGAACACGCGCGCCCTGGCGTCCGCGAGGGCGCGGATGGCGGAGTCGGACCAGCTGCCGTCGAAGAAGGCGGAGGCGCCGGCGAGAGCCCCCGCGTCGGTGGACCGCTGGAGTTCGTGGCGGACGGTGTACATGTACCCCGCATCGATGCCCAACGCGGCGATTCCCAGCAGGGCGAGGAGCGCGGCGACGAAGACGAGGAGCACCTGGCCCCGGTTCCCGATTCCCATGGGTCGCCTCGGCATAATCATGATCCCGGGCCTAATCCTTGAGGACCGACGGATCGATCTCTTCCTTGTTCATCCTGTCCGTCGGGAGTTCGGGCGTCTTCCCCTTCTCGTAGGGGCGGATGAGCGTCGGGGTGACCAGGATGACTAGCTCGGTCTCCTGGTTCTGGTACCGCGTGCTCCGGAAGAGTGGCCCAAGGATGGGGAGGTCCCCCAGGAGCGGGATCTTGGAAACCTGCTTGGAGATATTGTTGCCGATCAGGCCGGCGAGGGCGAACGTCTGCCCGTCGCCGAGCTGGAGGCTCGACTCGGCCTTCCGGCTCTTCAGCGACGGGAT
>JAGGAJ010000010.1 GCA_017889845.1 Deltaproteobacteria bacterium | reverse complement strand
CCCCAGGAGATCATCTGAAGGGCGGTGGCCACGTTCGCTTTCGTGGTGTCGGTCCGGTTCGCGATCTCGCGCAGCCGCTCGGAGCTGTTCCCCGAGGTGCCGTGCTGCGCCCCGCTGACCTTGTAGGGACCCAGGGCCTTGTGGATCTCCGCGGTCAGGGCCACCTGGATGCCGGCGTCGGACGCCTCGATCCCGTGGGTGGTGCCGTTGTTCAGGGCGATCCAGTCGGGGGAGATGCCCCGGGAGTTGAGCCCGCGGACCAGGAACAGGGCCTCCCCCGCGGTCGAGAGCCCCGTGGAACCCTTGATCTCGCCGACCTCGGTCTCCAGGCCGGCCCACTTCGGGATGAACGGGTTGATGGCGATGCTGGCGAGAAGGTTTTTATCGTCCGGCTGGTGGGACGCGTCGATGGCGATCGAGGTGATCCCCGCCTCGAACATAGTGGGGATCTCCACCTTCGCCGCGTCGAGGTCCTTGTCGTTCTTGATTCCGTAATGGTCGGCGTGGATGGCGACGGGCACCGTGATCCCCATCTCGTTGCAGAGGGCGTCGACGATGCGCGCAATGTTCCAGTAGTTGACGGCGCAGTACGCCTTCTGTCCCCCTTCCGACTTGGCGATCTCGATGATCACGGGGGCGTTGGCCCTCTGGGCGGCGCGCAGCGCCCCCCGTATCACGAAGTGGCTGCGGCCGTTGGCCGCCATGGCGATTGCTTTCCCCCGGGCCCGCATCGCACGGTCGATCGCTTTCCCGCTGACGATCAGCGCCCGCGAGTGCGGGAAGAGCGCCTTGACGTTCGGGGGGCGTCCAACCTGCAGGGATTTCTCGTACTCCGCGGCGTACGTCATGATCGGTCTCCTTGGAGGGGGGTAACCCGGGTTAATGGGATTTTCCCCCGGATCTCCCGCAACGGCAAGCGCTCCCGCGAATCTTCCGGGATCGGGGGACTCTCAGGATTCCGAAGGGGGAACCGGCCTTCTCGCCCGCTTGGCCTCGCCGCGCCGGTGCTTATCCTCCAGCCGGCGCGCCTTCGCCCCCGCGGTGGGCCGGGTTTCCTTCCGGCGCGGGGGGGGGACGGCGGCCTTCCGGACCCACTCCGCCAGGCGTTCCCGCGCGTCCCGGCGGTTCCGCTCCTGCGTGCGGAAACGGCCGGCCTCGATGACCAGCACGCCTTCCCGGGTAACCCGGTTCCCGGCGAGCCGGATCAGCCGCTCGCGCACCGCATCGGTCAGGGAAGGGGAATTGCGGACGTCGAACCGCAGCTGGACGGCCGTCGCGACCTTGTTGACGTTCTGCCCGCCCGGACCGGAGGAGCGGATGAACCGTTCCCGGATCTCGCCCTCGTCGATCCGTATCCCCTCCGCCGCCCGGACCATGCCTCATGGTATCAGGGATTGCCACCGCCGCCGGAAAGGATTCCGTTGCGTCTTTCGCGCGCCGGATCTAATCTGTGCCGGTCGCTACGACGCCCGGGAGGGAACCATGTCGTTCGAACTGCAGGTACAGCTCCACCTGAATGGCAAGCGCGGGGTGGACATCCTCCACGACCCGATCCTCAACAAGGGTACCGCCTTCACCGAAAGCGAGCGCGACGCGCTGGGCCTTCGCGGTCTGCTGCCCGCGCGCGTCGGGACGCAGGAGCGGCAGGTGATGCGCGTGATGGAGAACCTCCACCGCAAGGCAACCGACATCGAGAAGTACATTTTCCTGGTCGCCCTGCAGGACCGCCAGGAGAACCTGTTCTACCGGGTGGTCATGGACCACCTCGACGAGATGATGCCCATCATCTACACCCCGACGGTGGGCCAGGGGTGCATCGAGTTCGGACACATCTTCCGCCGCCCGCGCGGGCTCTACATCTCCTTCAAGGACCGCGGCCGGGTCCGGGAGATCCTGAAGAACTGGCCGTACCATGACGTGCGGATCGTCGTCGTCACCGACGGCGAGCGCATCCTGGGCCTCGGCGACCTCGGCGCGAACGGGATGGGCATCCCGGTGGGAAAACTCTCCCTCTACACCGCCTGCGCGGGGATCCACCCGGCGCAATGCCTCCCCGTCACGCTGGACTGCGGGACCAACAACGAGGCGCTCCTTTCGGACCCGCTCTACATCGGCATCCCGGAGAAGCGCCTGCGCGGCGAGGCGTACGACGACCTGGTGGAGGAGTTCGTGACCGGCGTCCAGGAGGTCTTCCCGAGGGCGTGCATCCAGCTGGAGGATTTCGGGAACGCGAACGCCTTCCGGCTGCTGCACAAGTACCGGAACCGCTCCTGCACCTTCGACGACGACATCCAGGGAACGGCCGGCGTCACCCTGGCCGGGCTGTACTCCGCCCTGGCCATCACCGGCAACCGTTTGTCCGACCACAGGTTCCTGTTCCTGGGAGCGGGCGAGGCCGGCATCGGCATCGGGGACCTGATCGTCACCGGGCTGATGGCGGAAGGGGTGAAGGAGGCGGACGCCCGGCGAAAATGCTGGTTCGTGGACTCCAAGGGGCTGGTCGTGAAGAGCCGGACGGATCTCGTGCACCACAAGCTGCCGTACGCGCACGACCACGCGTTCATCGGCGATTTCCTGCAGGCCGTCGAAACGGTCAAGCCCACCGCCCTCATCGGCGTCTCCGGGATGCCGCGCACGTTCACGAAGCCCGTCGTCGAGGCGATGGCCCGGATGAACCAGCGCCCCGTCATTTTCTCCCTTTCGAACCCGACCTCGAAATCGGAGTGCACGGCGGAGGAGGCGTACGCGTGGACGGACGGGCGCGCGATCTTCGCGAGCGGCAGCCCGTTCCCGCCGGTCGCGTACAAGGGGAAGACCTTCGTGCCGGGTCAGGGAAACAATGCCTACATATTCCCCGGCGTCGGCCTCGGGGTGATCGCCAGCGAGGCCACCCGGGTCACGGACGAGATGTTCTTCGTGGCGGCGAAGACGCTGGCGAGGATGGTCACCGCGGAGGATTACGCGAAAGGCCGGATCTACCCGGGCCTGGACCGCATCCGGGAAGTTTCCTCCGCCATCGCCATCGCCGTCGCGGAGGTGGCCTTCCAGGGCGGCCTGACGGCGATGAAACGGCCGGACGATCTGCCGGCGTACATCAAGTCGCAGATGTACGATCCGACGCACGTGAAGTACGTCCCCGGGCCGTAAGCCGGGAAGCGAGGCCCAGGTCGTCGAGGAGGGAGTAGACGACGGGCGTGGCCAGCAGGGTGAGCAGCAGCGAGAGGGTCTGGCCGCCGATCACGACCACGGCGATCACCCGGCGCTCCTCGGCCCCGGGCCCGGATCCGACGGCCAGCGGGAGCATGCCCGCCACGAAGGTGAAGGTGGTCATGAGGATCGGGCGGAGCCGGTCGCGGTTCCCCTGGAGGATCGCCGCGGTCCGGTCCATGCCGGTGGCCCGCAGGTTGTTCATGTGATCGATCTGGAGGATGGCGTTCTTCTTGACCACGCCGAACAGGACGAGGACGCCGAGGGCCGAGTAGAGGTTCAGGGTGGCGCCGGAAATCCCGATCGACAGGAGCGCGAAGGGCACGGAGATCGGAAGGGAGAGCAGGATCGTGAAGGGGTGGACCAGGTTCTCGAACTGTGAGGCGAGGATCATGTACATGAACACGATTGACAGGGCGAAGGCCCAGACGAACTCGCCGAAGGTCCGCTCGAGCTCCCGCCCCTTGCCCGAGACGCGGGTCGTGTACCCCGCCGGCAGGTTCATCCGGGACACCTCCGCCCGGAGCGCCGCCAGGCGATCCGCCAGCGCGTACCCGGGCGCGACGGACGCCCGGAGTCGGACCTCCCGCTGCCGGTCGAGCCGGTCGATCCGCGAAGCGCTCAGGCTCCTCTCGATCCGGGCGACGCTCCCCACCTGCACCAGCCCGCCCCCCTCCCTCGGGACGTAGAGCCGCCCGATCGTCTCCGGGTCGGCGCGGTCCTCCTCGCGGAGCCGCAGCTGAACGTCGTAATCCTCGTTGACGGCGGGATCGGTGAAACGCGACACCTCCTCGTCCCCGCCGACCATGAGGCGGACCGCCGTCCCGACCCGCTCGGGGTCGACGCGCAGGTCGGCGGCGCGCGCCCGGTCGATCTGGACGCGCAGCTCGGGCTTGTCGAGCTTCAGCGTCGTGTCGGCGTCGATCAGACCGAGGGACTCCTGCCGGTCCCGGAGGCGCTCCGCGTAGTTCGAGAGGGCCGCGAGCTCCGGCCCCCGGATGACGAAGTCGACGTCGAAACTCCCTCCGCCGATGTTGAATCCGGGGATGTTCCGCACCGCGATCCGGAGGTCGCGGTACCGGCGGAGCTTCCCCCGCACCTCCTGCATGATCTCCTGCTGGGAGCGGTTCCCCCGGAACGCGGCCATAGGGTCCCCCCGGAAAAGGCTCCGCGCGAGCCGGGAAACCGAGAATACGCGCTCATCGTGGGGCGCAAGCTGGACGTACGCCCGTCCCTCGTTCACCGCGCCGAGGAACCCCCCCGACGCCGTCGAGAGGACCCGCTGCACGCCGGGGACGGCCCGCACGTCGGCCGAGACGGCGGTCAGGATCTCGTCCATGCTGGCCAGGCTCGTCCCCTGGGGCGCGACCGCGGTCACGAAAAACTCCCCTTCGTCCGCGTTTGCCGGCAGGTAGTCCTGGCGGATCATCCCGTACAGGGGGATCACCGACAGCATGACGCCCGCCGCGAGCAGTGCGACCGCAACGCGGTGGCGCATGGAGAATCCGAGCGCCCGGGCGTACCCGGCGTCGATCCACCGGTAGAAGCCGCCGCGGGACCGCGGCGTTCCGGGCGGGTCGTGGGGCCCCTCCTCCCCGGCGCGGAGGAGCCGCGCGCTCATCATCGGCGTCAGGGTGAAGGAAACGAGCAGGCTCACCATGACCGCAACGGCCGCCGTGATGCCGAACTGGTAGAGGAACCGGCCGGAGACGCTCGACATGAACGACACGGGGATGAAGATGACCACCAGCGAGAACGTCGTCGCCGTCACGGCCAGGCCGATGTCGGCCGTGGCGGCCCGCGCGGCCGCGAAGGGCGGCATCCCCTTCTCCTCCACGAACCGGAAGATGTTCTCGAGGACGACGATGGCGTCGTCGATCACGATCCCGACCATCAGGACGAGGGCGAGCATCGTCACGCTGTTCAGCGTGAAGTTGAGGGCCCACATCATTCCGAAAGTCGAGATCACCGACGCCGGGATGGCCACCGCGGCGATGACCGTGGCGCGGACGCTGCGCATGAAGGCGAGGACGACGAGGGAGGCCAGGATGCTGCCCAGGACCAGGTGGACGGTGATCTCGTGCAGCGCCGCGTAGATGTACCGGGACTGGTCCTGGATCACCGTGAGGCCGACCCCCGCCGGCAGTTCGGACGCCGCGGTCGCGAGGCCCCTCTTCGCCGCCTCGATGACGGCGACCGTGTTGGCCCCCGACTGGCGGCGAACCTCCAGGACCACCGTGGGGACGCCGTCGAGCCGGGCCGTGGAGCGCTGCTCCCGGGTCCCGTCCTCCGCCCACCCGATGTCCCGCACGCGGACGGACGTGCCTTGGACCGTCGCGACCACCAGGTCGTCGAAGGACCGCGGCTCGGCCAGCCGGCCGATCGTCCGGAGCGTCTCCTCCCGGGAGCCGCGGGTCACGTTGCCCCCCGCGGAATCCGTGTTCTGCCGCGCGATCGCGTCCCGGACGGCGGTGATCGGCAACTGGAACGCCTCCAGCCGGTCCGCCTCCACCCACACGTTCACCGCGCGCGAAAGCCCTCCGACGATCCGGACTTCCCCTACGCCTTCCGAGCGCTCGAGGCGGACCTTCGCCACCTTGTCGGCCAGCTCGGTCAGCTCGCGCAGCGGGCGGTCGCCGGCCAGCGCCACCGTCAGGACCGGCTGCTGGTCGTTGTCGAACTTGGAGATCAGGGGCGCCGTGGCGTCCTCCGGCAGGTCCCGCAGGACGGTGGCGACGCGGTCCCGGACGTCCTGGGCGGCCGTGTCGATGTTCCGGGTGAGGTTGAATGTGACGATGACGACGGAGGCGCCCGGGCCCGATATCGACCGCAGCTCCTCGATCCCCTCGACGGTGTTGACCACCTCCTCGATGCGCCGGGAGATCTCGGTCTCCACCTCCTCGGTGGAGGCGCCGGGGAGCTGGGTGCGGACCGAGACGGTGGGCAGGTCCACCGAGGGGAACCGGTCGACCCCGAGGCGGAGGTAGCTGGAAGCCCCGACGACGACCAGCGCCAGGATGAGCATCGCCGCGAAGACGGGGCGGCGGATGCAGATTTCCGCGAGCTTCTGCAAGGGAGACTACTGCGTCACGCGGACCGGGGTCCCGGCGGCGAGGTTGCCCGGCTCGACCACGACCGGCTCGCCCGGGGCGACCCCTTCGAGGATCTCCACCCGGTCGCCCGCGCGCCGGCCGGTCCGGACACGCTTCTCCACGGCGCGGTCGTCCTTCACCACGAAGACTTTCTCGAGGCCTGCGAAGGTCGTGATCGCGGAGGCGGGCACGAGGACGGCCGGCCGACCGGCCTCGACCACGATCTCGGCGCGCGCGAAGGATCCGGGCCGGAGACGGCCCCCGCGGTTCGCCACCTCCGCCTCCACGGCCAGGGTGCGGCTCTGCTCCTGGATGGCGGGACTCACCCGGGCCACCCGTCCCGGGTGCTCCGCGGCATCCCCCTCCAGCCGCACGCGGACCTCCTGTCCCACCCGGACGGCGGGAGCGTCCCGTTCCGGCACCGCCACCCGGAGCCGGAGCGGGTGCAGGCGGACGAGGCCGACCACCGGAGCGCCGGCTGCCAGGTACTCCCCCACTGACGCCCGCCGTTCTCGAACCGCGCCGTCGATGGGCGCGGACAGTTCGGTGTCCGCGAGCTGCTGGCGGGCCAGCATGACCCCGGAACGCCGCTCGGCCAGCAGCTCCTGCCGGTTCCGGATCTCCTCGACCGCCGCCTGGTACCGCCCCTCCGCGACGAGCAGCCGGGACAGGGAGGCGTCGTACTCGGACCGGGCGATGTATCTCTTTTCCCAGAGCTGCGCCATGCGGTCCCGGTTCAGTCGCGCCTCGTCGAGCACCGCCCGCGCCTCCCGCACCAGCGCGGTCTTCTCCGGGTCCACGCGCTCGTCCGACCCGTCCGGCGGCAGCCCCAGCCCCGCCCGGACCTGCCGGAGGGAGGCCTCGGCCTGGTCGACGCGGATCCGGAAATCCGTCGGGTCCAGCCGCGCGACAACCTGGCCTTTCCGGACGGGGCTGCCCAGGTCCACGCCGATCTCGCTCAACCGGCCCGCGACCTTGAACCCGGCAACGACCTCCTCGTCCGCGGCGAGGGTGCCGGTGACGGCCACCGTGCGCGGCAGCCTGCCTTCCGACGCCGGGACCACCCGGACCGGCCGGGGCTCCTCCGCCTTGGCCCCGGGCGCTGCGCGCGCCCCCGTTCTCTCGCCCTGGCAGGCAGCGCCCGCCAGGGCAAGGGCCATCCATCCGGCCAGCACGAATGCGCCGGATTTCCTCCGCAATCCCGCTGGATGGGACATTTTTACAGTGTACGGCCCCCGGTGCTCCCGGCGCAATGCCGGCATGCATCCCGCCCGGAAAAACACGGTGGACACCCTTGCGAAAAACTGTATACTGTATACAATATGACTTGGCCGGGGGAGGGAGCGCCAAGAACCCTCCATCGATGATCCGTCACCGGGCGCCGCCCCCGGCCAGGATGTACCCGTAACCGTTTTCACGTCCCGTCGGTCCGTCAACCCGGAAACCGATACAGCCGAAAGGAGGGCGGCCATGTTCAAGAAAATCCTGCTCCCGCTGGACGGCTCCGCGCTGGCGGAGCGCGCGATCGACCCGGTGGAGATAATGGCGTCGGCGTCGGGTGCGGAGGTCCTTCTCCTGCGGATCGTTCCGGCTCCCCTGGGGAAGGCGCCTGAGGCCGGCCAGGCGGAGGAGACCAAGGCGTTCACCGAAAGCGTGACCCGGGCGAAGGCGTATCTGGAGAAAGTCGCGGCCCGTCTCGCCGGGAAGTCCGTGAAGTCCCGGATCCTGATCCCATCCGGCGAGCCGTACGCGGAGATCCTCCGGGCCGCCCACGACGAGAACGTCGACTTCATCGCGATGACCACCCACGGAGGGACGGCGCTCGAACGGGCGCTGCTCGGGAGCACGGCGGAAAAGGTGGTGTACACCACGAAACGGCCGGTGTTCCTGGTCAAGCCGGAGAAGATCCACGCCGCCCGCCACGTCGACGAGGGCGAGATCTTCGCCCGCGTGAAGTAAGCCCGCCGGATGACGGGGGTCCGGGGAACCTCCCCGGGCCCCCTCCCCGTGCGGCCGCCGGACCGTTCCGCCTCCCCCGTCCCGTAGTACAATTGGAGGCCGGAGGTCCGGATGGCGCCGGTCGAGTACATCTCCAGGATCCGAGACAACTACGCCCGCCTCGGGTACAAGCCGTACAGCTGGGTGAGGAACGCGGACATCCCCCCGTGGGCCCCCCTTTCGAAGCCGCTGTCGGAATGCCGGCTGGGGCTCGCCGCATCGGGGGGGATCTACGCGGCAGGGCAGGTGGCGTTCCACTACAAGGACGACATATCCATCCGCGAGATCCCCGCGAACGTGGACACGAAGGATCTGCGCGCGACCCACTTCGCCTACGACCTGTCCGACGCCCGCACGGACCCGAACGTCGTCTTCCCCGTCGATACGCTCCGCCGCCTCGTCCGCGAGGGGTTCCTCGGCGGGCTGGCGGGCCGGTTCCACACGTTCATGGGGGGGATCTACTCCGCCCGGCGCGTCACGGAAGCGCTCGCTCCGGCGCTCGCGGCCCGTTTCCGGGAGGACGGCGTCGACGCGGTCCTGCTCGTCCCCGTCTGACCGGTCTGCCACCAGTCCGTGGGGCTGGTCGCAAGGCACGTGGAAGCAGCCGGGATCCCGACGCTGTGCATGAGCAGCGCGCTGGACATCACACGGTCGGTCAATCCGCCCCGCGCGGCGTTCCTCGACTTCCCCCTCGGGCACACCACCGGGAAACCGAACCAGCCGGAACTGCAGCGGCGGATCCTGGTCGACGCGCTTTCGTCCCTCGAGACGATGACGGCTCCCGGCTCGGTCCGGTCGATCCCGTATCGCTGGTCGGACGACGAAGGGTGGAAGGAGAGGGCCTTCGCGGAAGGGGACAACCGCCTGCCCCGCCACGACACGCCGCAATACCAGGACGAGGCGGACCGGCGGCGGGCCGAAGCGGGCGGTGCCCCGGCGTGCCCGGTCTGTCGTTCCTGATCCCCGCCATTCCCCCCCACCACCCGGCGGTCCAGCCGGCTGCGGCAGATCGAGGGCGATCCGCCGCCCGTCCCGGTGCGCCCTCGGGCCGGAGGATGCGATGAAGGTCCTGCTCCTGGAGAACATCCACCCGGATGCGGGGGCGGCGTTCGCCTCCGCGGGGTTCCAGGTGGAGCGCGTGCCGTTCAGCCCCGCCCGGAAGGTCATCGCGCAGCAGCTTGGCGACGTTGCCGTGCTCGGCATCCGCTCGAAGACGCGGATCACCGCCGACCTCCTCGACCGCGCGCCGGAGCTGATCGCCGTCGGCGCGTTCTGCATCGGCACCGAGCACGTGGACCTCGAGGCGTGCAACCGCCGCGGCGTGGCGGTCTTCAACGCCCCCTACAGCAACACCCGCAGCGTCGTCGAGCTCGCCATGGGCGAGATGATCATGCTCCTGCGCGGGGCGGTCGACCGCAGCGCAGACCTCCACCGGGGGATCTGGGGCAAGACGTCGGAGGGGTTCCACGAGATCCGGGGGAAAAAGCTCGGCATCCTCGGGTACGGGAACATCGGCTCCCAGCTCTCTGTCCTCGCCGAGGCGATGGGGATGGAGGTGCACTACCACGACGTAGCGGAAAAGCTCGCCCTGGGGAACGCGCGGAAATGTACCCTGGAGGAGCTGCTGCGCGTATCGGACATCGTCACCGTCCACGTGGACGGCCGGGAGGGGAACCGCGGGCTCATCGGCGAGCGGGAGTTCGCGGCGATGAAGGACGGGGTGATCTTCCTGAACCTGAGCCGCGGCTTCGTCGTGGACGTGGACGCGCTGGCGCGGAGCCTGCGGCGCGGGAAGGTCCGCGGCGCGGCGGTGGACGTCTTCCCGGAGGAGCCCCGGAGCAACAGGGATCCGTTCTCCTCCCCCCTCCAGGGGATCCCGAACGTGATCCTGACCCCCCACATCGGCGGCTCCACGGAGGAGGCCCAGGAGGGGATCGGCGGATTCGTCGCCGCGCGGATCCTCGAGTATTTCGCCACGGGGGGAACCGGGACCAGCGTGAACTTCCCCGTCCTGCAACCCTCCGCGGCGCCGCAGCGGCACCGCTTCGCCCACCTCCACGAGAACATCCCCGGGATGCTGGCGAAGATCAACGAACTCTTCGCGCGCCACGGCGTGAACATCACCGGGCAGCGGCTCGAGACGCGCGGCGCGCTGGGGTACGCTCTGGTCGACGTGGCGGCGGAGTTCGACTCCCGCATCGAGGAGGAACTCCGGCGGATCCCCAACACGATCCGCGCCCGCCTCGTTTACTGACTTCGGGGATTACCCGGCCTCACCGGGTCGGGCGGACATCCGCGTGGCACTCCTGGCAGGCGCCCTTGACCTTCCTGTTGGTCTTCATGTGGCAGTTCTTGCACCGGTAATGCATCGCCTCGCGGAAGGACGGGGTGTCGCCGTCCCGCTTCGCGGCGTGGCAGTCGGAGCACTTCTCCGAGTCGGACTTGTGGTGGCAGACCGCGCACTTCCCGATCCGCTGGGCGTGCCCCTTGTGGTCGAACGTCACCGGCTTCCGCTGGTACACCTTCAGCGCGATCTTCCCGGGGACCTTCTCCGCCCCTTCCGCCCCGATCGGGGCGCCCGCGCAGAGCGCCGCCCCCAGCAGAACCGCCACCGCCCGTGCGAACCGTCCCATCCCTTCCCCCTTCCCCGTGCGCATTCCGGATGCCGGCCGTTTCCTTTCCGATTCCGAGCCCTTCATTCTAAACAATCAGCGTACGCCGGGCGGGAAATATCCGATTCCCGCGGGACGCACCTCCCCCCGGCCGGGGGTGACACCGGGGCGTCCCTTTGCTACTGTTACCCGGAATCCCGAAACCGGCGGCGGCGCCGGCAACGATTCCGGGATCCCCGGGCCGGGCGCCGTGCCAGACCGCGAGAGGTGACCCGTGGCCGCCACCCTGTCTCCCCTGTTCCGACCTTCCCGCGTCGCCGTCATCGGCGCATCGTCGAACCCCGAGAAGATGGGCTTCCAGATCTTCCGCAACATCCGGGAGGCAGGCTACGCCGGGGAGATCCTCCCGGTGAACCCGAAGGGGGAGACGATCCTCGGCATCCCGTCCGTGACGTCGGCCGCGGGAATCCCCAAAGGCACCGACCTGGCCGTGGTGATCATCCCGGCGAAGCTCGTCCCCGGGACGATGCGGGAGCTGGGGACGAGAAAGGTGAAGTCGGCCATCGTCATCACGGGCGGGTTCGCGGAGTCCGGCGAGGAGGGCGCGAAGCTCCAGGAAGAGATGGCCCGCGCGGCGGCGGAGCACGGAATCCGGGTGATCGGACCCAACTGCCAGGGGGTGAACTACCCCTACCACGGCCTGTGCGCCTCCTGGCCCCTGATCACCCGCCGCGGCGACATCGCCATCGTCTCCCAGAGCGGCACGGTGGGTGCGGCGCTGATCGACTGGGCCTCCGAGGAACGGCTCGGGTTCTCCGCCTTCGTCAGCATGGGGAACCGATGCGACGTGGACGAGGCGGACCTGATCGCCTTCTTCGCGGAGGATCCCCACACGAAGGTGATCGCCCTCTACATCGAGGGGGTGCGGGACGCGGCCCGGTTCCTCTCCGCCGTGCGGGCGTGCCCGAAGCCCGTCGTGATCTTCAAGGCCGGGCGGACCGAGCGGGGACGGAAGGCGGCGGAGTCCCACACCCGGTCCCTCGCGGGCAGGGACGAGATCTACGACGCGGTATTCCGGCAGAACGGCGTCCACCGCGCCGCGACCCTGGAGGAGCTGTACGACTTCGCCAAGGCGCTGGCGTACGTGCCGCCCCCGAAGGGGCCGAAGACGCTGATCGTCACCAGTTCCGGCGGTTCCGCCATCATCGCCACCGACGTGGCCGAGGAGGAGGGGTTCCGCGTGACCCCCCTGTCGCCGGCTCTGTCCGGCAGGCTGCGGGAGGTCCTCCCCTCCCATTGCATCGTCGGCAATCCCCTCGACCTCACCGGGGACACGGACGCGGCCCGCTACCGGAAGGTACTGGAAGCGGCGGAGGGGGAGTACGACGTGGTGATGACCATATTCGGCGACCCGATCCCCGGGGCGTCGGAAGTGGTCCGGCCGGGGCGGTGCGAGCTCGTCGCGTATCTCGGGGGGGCGGAGGTGGAGCGCGAGGAACGCGTGAAGCTCCACGAGAGGAAGATCGCCGTGTTCCCGACGCCGGAACGGGCCATGAAGGCCCTCTCCTGCCACGCCCGGTTCCACCGGGACCGTTTCCCCCTATACGTGGAAGGTGCGCAGGGCCCCGCGGAACCGGCGGCCGCGAATGCGATGTCGCCCGCGGATTCGATGGCGATGCTCGCCGGCGCCGGGTTCCCCGTGACGCCGTTCCGCCGGGCGCTGGACGAGGAGGGGGCGGCCGCCGCGGCGCGGTCGGTCGGATACCCCGTGGCGGTGAAGATGAACTCGCCGGATGTGACCCACAAGAGCGACGCGGGCGGGGTGATCCTGGGGGTGCGCGACGAGGCGGGGGTCCGGGCCGCCTTCCGCGCGATCCTCGACGCGGAGCGCCGCGCCGGGGTCCGTCCCGGCGGGGCACTTGTGTGCGCGATGGCGCCGCCGGGGCACGAGGTGATCGTGGGGGTGACCCGGGACCTCCAGTTCGGGCACGCCGTGATGTTCGGGCTGGGCGGGGTATTCGTCGAGGCGATGAAGGACGTTTCATTCCGGGTCGCCCCGCTGTCGGAGAGGGACGCCGCGGAGATGATCGACGGAATCCGCGGACGCCGCGTCCTGTCCGGTCTCCGCGGGAAACCGCCGGCGGACGTGCCGGCCCTCCGGGCCCTCCTGCTCCGGGTGTCGGAGTTTCTTTCGGCGCACCCGGAAGTGGAGGAGATGGACCTGAACCCCGTCATCGTCCACGAAAAAGGACTCTCGGTGGCGGACGCGCGGGTGGTCCTGGGCGGCTGAAGCCGTGCGGGGCGGGAACCCTCAGGAGTCCCCGGCGGACGTCGGCGCTCTCCCGCCGCGGAAGAAGAAGGCGTGGTTCGAGGCGAACCCGGGAGGGGTGCGGGCGACGATCCCCCGCACGGCCGGCAACCCGAGGATCCGCCGCGACAGGAATCGCCGCGCCTGCGGCCTCCCCCACCCGGTGGTCGCCGGAACGGGACGGTACAGCCCCAGCGCCCCGTCATCCCGCCCCGCGGAAACCCCGTACGTCCCGTCACCCCCCGGTACCTTTTCACCCTCCGCCTCCCGGGGCAGGTTCAGGATCGACAGGTTCAGGTAATCGATATTCCCCGCGTGCCTCTCGAGGAACGCCAGGGTGGCCTCCGCGTCCCCTGCCGTTTCCCCCGGCGCTCCCAGCATCACGTAGACGTACGTCGCGATCCCGGCTGCCCGGAGATGGGCGAGGGTCTCCGCGGCGTCGGACACGCGCGTCCCTTTCCCCATCCGGTCGAGCAGCCGCTGCGAACCGCTCTCCAGCCCCAGCTGCAGCATCGCGCACCCCGCCGCCGCCAGCCCGGAGGCGAACCCGGGAGCGAGCAGGTCCCGCTCGAAGCGGGCGAAGCCGTGCCAGGAAATCCCGCGCAGTGCGTCCGCCTGCGCGACGAGGGCCCGCAGCGTCTGCGGCGGGACCGCGTTGTCCGTCAGGTGGAACCGGGTGACACTGTATCGCCGGGAGAGTTCCTGCAACAACTCCGGGAACGCCGCGGGATCGTGGGTACGGTGCGGGTGGGTCGGCGCCACGGCCTCCGGGCAGAATCCGCACCGGCCCCAGTAGCAGCCGCGGGACGCCGCCACGGGCAGCACCGGTTCCGGGGACACGTAGTCCCGCAGCTCTGCGAACCCGAAGTCCGGCAGGAACTCCGCCTCCCCCGACCCGTGCAGGAAGTATTCGTCGCGGGAAACGCCGCCGGCCGCAATCCGGGCCAGCGCCCCTTCCCCGGGCCCGAACACGATCCGGGTGAAGGCCGGAAGCCATCTCCCCGCGGCGAGGAGGGGTCGCTTCCAGGAGGTGAGCATCCCGCCGCCCCCGACGACCGGCACTCCGGGGAGTGCGCGCCGCAGAAGCCCCGCCAGCTCGAACGCGGGGAGCACCTGGTGCCGGAAATTCACCGAGATCCCCACGCACCGGGGGCGCAACCCGGATACCCGCGGGAGGAGGTCCCCGCGGAAATAGCCGCCGAAGACCGTTCCGTCCCGGCCGTCCGCCACACGCGAAAGGTCGGCCGGCGAAAACTCCGACAGGCCGCCGTGGGTGTAGTCGCCGAGCGTCAGGCGCTCCGATCTGCCTTCCCCGCGGTGTGCCGAGAGCGCGGCATTCAGGTGCCGCGCGGCGGCGGCGTAGCGGGGAAACGACGCGGCTGCGCCGGGCGAGCGCAGGAAGGCGAGGGCGCGCGCGGCGTGGCGCACCGCGCGGCGGACCGCGGTGGAGGCCCCGGGACCTGCGGCGGCCTGGAGGCGATCCTCCACCAGAAGGTGGAGGTACGCCTCGAGATTGGCGTCGACCGCCTCCGCGCGGATGCCCAGCCGCCGGAGGCGGGACAGCAGGACGCCCGTACCCAGCGGAGGTCCCGCCGGCCGGGTGGCCGGCGGGTGGATCAGGAGTACGTCGGGCGAGGCCCGACCTATTTCGCCACGCACCGGATCCGCCCCTCCACCGCGGGCAGGGTGTAGGTGTTGAGGAGCGAGGGGGTGCCGACGACCACCTCGTCCCCGGAGGCGTTCATCCCGATGACCTCGAGCCGGTCCTCACCCCCGCAGATCTCCGCGGCGCGGCGGTACCAGTAATCCATCACCGTGGAGCGGGATGTTTGGCCGTTGCCCCGGAACGATACGAAGTGGATCCCCGGCTGGATCTCGTAATCGTAATATCCTTCCCCGCCGGTCCTGTTCTGGTAGGGGGTCGGGCCGGCGCACCCGGCCAGGAGGAACAGTATCGCGAACGCGTACGCCGCCCCGGCGCGGCACGCCGCGGACCCACCGCTCATGATCGTCTCCCCTCTTCCCCCCCCGGGCGCGGGTCAGTCGTCCTCGTCCACGATCTCGAAGCTCCCCTCGTGCTTGCAGTGGGGGCACCGCTCCGGGACATCCTCCACGTCGATCTTGAACTCCTCCCCGCACGCGGGGCAGAGGATCACCCACTTGGCCACCGTCCGCTCCTTTCGCGCCGACCGTCAGAATCCGGCCTTTTCTACCCGGTCGCCTTTCCGCAGCCGGTCCGCGGCGGTGATCATGTTCAGGGGCGTGGGCCGCGCGATCGTGACGGCCACCCGGTCCCCCTCCCGGAACGCCTCGAGATCGATGCCGGCGTCCGGCTCCACCTTGTAGCTCCACGCCGCCCCGGCCGCATCCCGCACCGTAAGGGTCCCGGCGTGCGCGTCGATCCGCACGATCGCCCCCGTCACCGTCCGCCCCTCCGCGTACGCCGGGGGGAACGAGAGGACGGCGACGGCGGCGACGATGCCCGGCAACGCGAAAACCGCCCTCATCGCACCACCTCTCCCTCCGGATCCATCCTCATTGTACCGGAGCGGGAATCCCTTCCCCACCCTGCTGCTCCACGGCGGGCTGCTGCTGCGTGAGACAGTGGAGCGTGCCGAACCCCCACGCCAGGTCCACCGAGTGGATTCCCACGACCGGCCGGTCCCGGAACAGCTCCGAGAGGATCCCGAGTGCGACCCGGTCGTTCGGGTCGTTGAATGTCGGGACGAGGACCGCGGCGTTGCAGACGTAGAAGTTGGCGTAGCTCGCCGGGAGCCGCACCCCTTCGAAGCGCAGCGGCTCCGGCATCGGCAGCGGAACGACCTCCACGCGGGAGCCGTCCGGAAGCCGCGCGCCCTCGAGGCGTTCCCGGTTTTCCTCCAGGGCGCCGTAATTCTCGTCCCGCGGGTCCGTCTCCCGGCACAGCACCACCGTGCGGGGCCCCGTGAAGCGGCACACGTCGTCCACGTGGCCGTGCGTGTCGTCCCCCGCGATGCCGCGACCGAGCCAGATCACGTTCCCCGCGCCGAGAACGTCGCGGAAGATCGCCTCCGCCTGCTTCCGGGACATCCCGGGGTTGCGCACCTGGGTGCGCTGGTCGAGGAGGCACTCCTCCGTGGTGATCAGCGTGCCGCGACCGTTGACGTCGATCGCCCCTCCTTCGAGGACGACTTCCCTCCCGCCGGCGGCCACCGGGAACCGGCGCACGCCGAGGGCGCGCGCGGCACGCACGTTGACCTGCGCGTCCCTGCGCCAGTCGGGATAGCGCGCCCAGGCGTTGAAGCGGAAGCCGACGACCGCCACCGCGGGCTTCGGTGCGTCCCGGCGGACGAACACGGGGCCGAAATCGCGCGTCCAGCCGCGGTCGGTGGGAACGCGGAAGAACCCGACGCGGGAAACGTCGGCTCCGGCGCGGGAGAGCAGGCGCCTCGCCCTCTCCGCGCGCGCGGCGGAATCCACGAGGATCCGCACGGTCTCCCCGGCCGCGATCTTCCGGACGATCTCCCCGTAGACCCAGGGGATGACGGAAAACTTGCCGGGCCAGTCGGACGGGTTGTGCGGCCACCCGACCCAGGTCGCCTCGTGGGGCTCCCACTCGGCGGGCATCCGGAAGCCGAGGGAGGCGGGCGTAGCCGCCTTCGTCAACTCCCCTTCCCCCACGGCTCCCCGTCGAGGAATCGGCGCATGATACCCCCGTAGGCGTCGATCCGGCGATCCCGCAGGAACGGCCAGTTCCTGCGCACATCCTCGATCCGGCCGAGGTCCACCTCGCCAAGGAGGATTTCCTCCCGGTCCGCCGGCGCCTCGGCCAGGACCACCCCCTGTGGATCGCACAGGAACGACGATCCCCAGAACTCGATCCCCTCGCCGCACCCGTCCGGGACCTCGAGCCCCACCCGGTTGACCGCCGCCACATAGACGCCGTTCGCCACGGCGTGGCCCCGCTGCACCGTTTGCCATGCGTCGCGCTGCTGCGCGCCGGACGCCTCCTTTTCGCGCGGGTGCCAGCCGATCGCGGTGGGATAGAAGAGGACGCCCGCCCCTGCGAGCGCGGTCAGGCGCGCCCCTTCCGGGTACCACTGGTCCCAGCAGATCAGCGTGCCGATCCGGCCCGCGCGGGTGTCGAAGGCGCGGAACCCCAGGTCCCCGGGCGTGAAATAGAACTTCTCGTAATACGCCGGGTCGTCCGGGATGTGCATCTTCCGGTAGACCCCCGTCACCGTCCCGTCCGCGTCGATCACCGCGGCGCTGTTGTGGTACACACCGGGCGCGCGGCGCTCGAACACCGGGGCGATCACGACGACGGCCGCCTCCTTCGCCGCGGCGCAGAGGGCGTCCGTTGTCGGCCCGGGGAGCGGCTCCGCGAGGTCGAAGAACGCCGTGTCCTCGCGCTGGCAGAAGTACCGGGAGCGGAACAGCTCGGGCAGGCACACCACCCGGGCCCCCCGGCGGGCCGCCTCCCGGACTCCGTCCACCCCCTTCCGCAGGTTCGCCCCCGCATCCTCCCCCATCGCCATCTGGACGAGGGCGACGGCGAACCGGCGCGGCGGCTCCCCCCGGGATGCGCTCATCCGGGGATGTCCCGGAAGAGCCAGGGCGTGGCCGCCTTCCGCTCCCGCTCGTACCGGTCGATCTCCGGCGCGCTCTTCATGGTGAGGGCGATCTCGTCGAGCCCCTCGAGGAGGCACGTCTTCGCGAACGGGTCGATCGAAAACCGGTGGACGTCGCCCTTCGGCCCCTTGACGGTCTGCCCCGGGAGATCCACCTCCACGCGGCACCCCGGGGCGGCGAGGAGCGCGTCGATCAGGGACTGCACATCCGCGGCCGGGAGCGTTACCGGCAGCATCCCGTTCTTCAGGCAGTTGTTGTGGAAGATGTCGCTGAAGGACGGGGCGATCACCGCCCGGAAGCCGAAGTCCATCAGCGCCCAGACGGCGTGCTCGCGGGACGACCCGCAGCCGAAATTCTCCCCCGCCACCAGCACCCGGCCGCCGCGATACGAAGGCCGGTTCAGCGGGAAGTCGGGCCGCTCCCGGCCGTCCGCGTCGTACCGCCACGCGAAGAAGAGCCCTTCTTCCAGCCCCGTGCGCTTGATCGTCTTCAGGTATCGCGCGGGGATGATGGCGTCCGTGTCGACGTTCCTGCGGTCCAGCGGTACGCCCGCCGTGTCGAGGAACGTGAACTTTTCCCTCATCGCGCCACCTCCCGCACGTCGGCGATGCGTCCCGTGACCGCCGCCGCGGCCGCCATCGGCGGGCTCATCAGGTGCGTGCGCCCCCCGGGTCCCTGGCGCCCCTCGAAGTTCCGGTTCGAGGTGGAGGCGCACCGCTCGCCCGCCTTCAGCTTGTCGGGGTTCATGCCGAGGCACATCGAGCAACCCGGCAGGCGCCACTGGAACCCCGCGTCGAGGAACACGCGGTCCAGCCCTTCCTCCTCCGCCTGCTTCTTCACCAGCCCCGAACCCGGTACGACCAGGGCCGTCACCCCGGGCGCCACCTTGCGCCCCTTCGCCACCGCGGCGGCCGCCCGCAGGTCCTCGATCCGCGCGTTGGTACAGGAGCCGATGAAGACCTTGTCCACGGGGATGTCGGTCAGCCGCGTCCCGGGGACAAGCCCCATGTACTCCAGCGCCCGACGCATCCGGTCCTTTTCCCCCGGGTCCGCCTGCGCGGCCGGGTCCGGGACGGCCCCGCCCACGGGGAGGGCGTCCTGCGGGCTCGTCCCCCAGGTGACGTGCGGCTCGAGGGCCGACGCGTCGAGCGCCACCTCGCGGTCCCACTTCGCGTCGGGATCCGACGGGAGCGTTTTCCAGTCCGCCACAGCGGCCTCCCACATCCCCGGCGGCGGCGCCAGCGGCCGTCCCTTAAGGTACGCGTAGGTGATCTCGTCGGGGGAGATCAGGCCGAACCGCGCCCCCGCCTCGATCGTCATGTTGCACATCGTCATCCGCCCCTCCATCGACATCCGCCGGACCGTCTCCCCCGCGAACTCGATGGCGTACCCGGTCCCGCCGGAGGCACCGATCCGGGCGATCACGGAGAGGATCACGTCCTTCGGGGTGACGAGGGGGCGCAGCGCGCCCGTGACGGTGACGCGCATCTGCCGGGGCATTTTCTGCCAGAGCGACTGCGCGGCGAGGACGTGCTCCACCTCGGATGTGCCGATGCCGAATGCGATGGCCCCGAAGGCCCCCAGCGTGCCGGTGTGCGAATCCCCGCACACGATCGTGATCCCCGGCAGGACGAGCCCCGCCTCGGGTCCGATGATGTGAACGATCCCCTGCCGCGGGTCGGTGATGTCGATGAGGGTTACGCCCGCGCCGAGGGCGTTCTTCCGCAGCGCCTCGATCTGCTCCCGGCTCTCCCGGTCGTCGATCCGCTCCGCGCGGTCGGGCGTGGTGGGGACGTTGTGGTCCGGAACGGCGAGGATCGCCCCGGGACGCCGCACCGGGCGGCCCGCGAGGCGCAGCCCCTCGAACGCCTGGGGGCTGGTCACCTCGTGCACCAGCTGCCGGTCGATGTAGAGGAGGACATCGCCACCCCGCCGCGTCACCACGTGCCGGTCCCAGATCTTCGCGAACATCGTACCCATGGGTCCCCTCCCCACCCCATTATAGTGACAGCCCGCGGGAAACTGATGTACCGTCTCGCAAATAGCGAGAGGAAAACAGGCTGCGCGGGAGGATTCCATGGGCGAGGTCGTGCGGGTGGAGCGGGACGGGGGGGTGGGAACGATCCGGATGAACCGGCCGGAGCGGCTGAACGCCTACAACCGGGAGATGGGGGAGGAACTCCTCTCCGCGGCGTCCGCGTTGTCCTCGGACCCCGCCGTGCGATGCGTCGTCCTGACCGGATCGGGGAAGGCGTTCTCCGCGGGCGGCGACGTGGAGATGATGGCGGCGTTCCGCGGGGGGGGGCCCGGAGAGTTCCTCGACCTCGCCGTCCGGCTCCACGCCTTCATCGTCACCCTGCGGCGGGCGCCCAAGCCGGTGATCGCGGGGGTGAACGGCGTGGCCGCGGGAGCCGGGTTCTCGATGGCGCTGGCGTGCGACGTCGCGGCGGCGGCCGAATCCGCGCGCTTCACCCTCGGGTACCAGAACATCGGCCTCTCCCCCGACGGCGGGATGACCTTCTTCCTCGCCCGCGCCCTGGGGACGCAACGGGCGATGGAGATGACCCTTCTGGGGAAGGTGCTCTCCGCCCGGGAGGCCGCCGCGTGGGGGCTGGTGCAGCAGATCTTCCCCGACGGGGAGTTCGGGGCGGGCCTCTCCGCCTTCGCAGGCCGCCTGGCCGCGGGGCCGACATTCGCCTACGCGCAGGCGAAGGAGCTCTACAACCGGGCGTTGTCCCAGCCGCTGGAGGCGCAGCTGGAGGAGGAGCGCCAGCACATCGCCCGCGCCAGCGCCAGCGGCGATTTCCGCGAGGGGGTCGCCGCGTTCCTCGCGAAGCGCCCGGCCCGGTTCGAGGGGTTGTGAGATCCCTCACGGAACCGCCGCGGCTCCCGGGGTATCGTGGAATCGTGGAGGGGAGGTGAGAAAAATGGAATTCCTGGTCCTGGAGCCGTTCGTCGTCGGGTTCGGCATCGCGTTCACCACCCTGATGGCCCTGATCGGCGTGACCGCCGGGATCGTGCTCGCCGGGATCGCCGAGGAGGAGAAGGCCGGCGCCCGTCTTCTTTGGGCCGAGTGGCCGCTGCCCGGGAAGGTCGAGGTCCCCGGGAAGGTTGAGCTCCGCCTGGCCGCGTGAGCCCCGCCTCGCCCGGTCCACCGGGCCGCCCGCCGGGAGGTTCCGAAACGGTTGCCTCCGGCGGGCGGATCATATTCCCCCTCGCTACGCCGCTGGAACGCACCCTCCCGGGGGGATAGAATGGCGACGGGGGATTCCGTCTTGCCTCTGCCGTTCCTCTCCATCCGGGAACTCCTCTCGGAGGTCCCCGAAGCGGACGCGGGCAGGTTTCGCGCCCTCTGCGTCGAGCGGCGATTCCCGCGGGAAACTTCGATCTTCCGGCAGGACGACATCGCCGACGCCGTCTGCATCCTCCGGGAAGGGCTCGTAAAGATCGTATCCCTCTCCGAGACCGGGAACGACCAGATCCTCCACATCCTGCGGTCGGGCGACGTCTTCGGCGAACTCATCCTCCTGGACGCCCCGCGACCGTTCACCGCCGTGGCGCTCACCGACACCGTGGTGGACGCCCTTCCCCGCTCCGGACTCCTCGATCTTCTCGCATCCTCCCCCGCCTTCGCGCGGGGGTACCTCCGGCTCCTCTCCCTGCGGCTCCACGAGGTGGAGCGCGCCTTCTCCGCCCTGATCCACGCCTGGCCGCACCGCCGGCTGGCGAAGGAGCTCCTGCACCTGGCGGAAGACCTGGGGCACGAGACGCCGAGGGGCACGCGGGTTTCACTGAGACTGACCCACGAGGACCTCTCGAGCCTGATCGGCGCCTCGCGGGAGACCGTGACGCTGCTCATCCACAAGTTCGAGGAGATGGGGCTGCTTCGGCGGGAGGGGCGCGAGCTGTACCTCAACCGGGACCGGCTGGCGGAATACCTGGGGGGTTGAGCGCCGGCCGCGTTTGTCGACGCGCACCGCTTGCGGTACGATGAACGTGTCGGACCGCATATCCGCCGTCCCAACGGCGCTCCCGGAGGCCCCCGATGATCCAGGTCAGGACGTTCACCACGACGCTGCAGATCTTCCACACGAAGAAGGAACTCGACG
>JAGGAJ010000181.1 GCA_017889845.1 Deltaproteobacteria bacterium | reverse complement strand
TGCGAGGACGCGAAGATCAACAGCCTGACGGTCATCATCATGCAGGTCCCGTGCTGCAGGGGGCTTGCCGGGCTGGCCGCCCAGGCGGTGAAGGAGAGTTCCCGGAAGGTTCCCCTGAAGGTCGTCGTGGTCAGCCTCCAGGGCGCGGTGCTGCAAGAGGACTGGGTCGCCGCGTGACGCCGTAGGCAGGGAAATACGGCCGGGTGCGGGGCGCCGCCTCCTTCAGGGGCTCGCCGGGGGCGGGACGCCGTCGGCCGCCTTCTTCTCCTTCCCGGGGAAGAACGGGGAGATGACATGCACCGGGGTTTTCAGCGTCCTCTCGAAGATCCCGAGCAGCCCCTCCCCCACGGCGCCTGGGTCCATCGGCGTCACCTTGGGATTCCGGAGATCCCCCTTGACGGTGACGGGGACGGAGAAGAGGGAACCCCCCAGGATGTACCCGAGAACGGGGATCCTCCGCACGATCGCGTCCACCGTGCCGAGAGGGGCGACCAGCACCTTCAGGTCCGCTTCCCGGGACACGATGTCCACCTCCCCGCTGGCGGCCAGCTGCATCGACGGGGCGTCCATCGCCGCTTCCCGCAGCACGAATTTCCCGTCCTTCGCCTCTCCCCGGACCACGAGACTCTTGTAGGCGAATCCCTCCGTCCGGAAGTCGGGGAACTTCCCGCGCAGCAGGTCCGTGACGTTGAGAAGTTCGAGGATACTTGACAGGACGGTCATCTTCCGGATCCGGCCGTCCTTCAACTCGATCTCCACGGGCCCGTGCAGCGAGCGGAGCGCCGCGTCTCCAACCCCTTCCCCCGCGAGCCGGGCCGACATGCCGAATTCCCCCGTGAGCGCAACTCTCTCCTCCGTCAGGCAATCGATCGTCGCCGTGACCTCCTCGCCCGAGGCCGAGGTGACCAATTCGAACGACGGCTCGCCGGCGCCCAGCGTCGCGGATCCCGCCATCGAGATCCCGCACAGGTTCGCCTCCGTGATGGTGTAGCGGAAAGTGGTCCCTTCCACCTGCGCGCGGCCGCGCACCGGCCGCCAGGAGAACCGGTCGAGGGAGATGGAATCCGCCCGGAGCCGGACGACGCCCTGGAGGGGGAACTTCGCGGGACCTGAAGGTTTAGGGCTCCCTCCCTCCGGGGACGCGGTCTTGTCGCCCGCACCGCCGGCCGCTCTTGCGGACGCCGCCTTCACGCTCCGGAACAGTTTCCCTGCGTCGAAATCCCCCGCGGAAACGTCGAGGTCCGCCGCGATCTCCTCCCCGCCGAACGCCGCCGTCCCGGTCAGGGTGAACGGGACGTTGTCCCACGCCAGTTCGGAGGAGAGGACCCGGACCGTCCGCCCGTCGGCCGCCAGTGAGACGTCGCGGATCGCGAGGGGGGCGAGCGGTTCCCACGGGATCCCCACCCCCGCGGCCGCAAGTGTCCCGCGGGCCGAGGACCGGGACGGCTTCCCGCGGTCGATGACCGCTTCCACCTTCCCTCGCATCCGTTGCCCCGGCAGCGCGGGGATCGGCAGGATCTTCTCGAGCGTGACGCCCGCCAGCGTGCCGTCGAATTTCACGCGCACCGCCTCCGGATCGAACCCGACCGCCAGCTTCGCCTCCGAGTCGGCGCCCCGTATGACGAGGGGGTCGATCGTCGTCCTGCCCGGCACGGCGATGGCGGAGAAGGAGAGGGTCGGGCCTGCCGGGTGCGCAAGGTCGACCTTCGCCCGGACGGCGCCTCCCTTCTCCCACGAGATTTCCGACCCGTTGACGGCGAAGGGGGCCTTGACGCGGAATGGGCCCGGGATCCCGATGCGTTCATACGCCCACGTCGCCGCATCGGGCCCGATCCCACCCTCGAAAGACGTCGTTACGCGGTCGACTCCCTGGCGGTATCCGTTCAGCCCCATGTCACCCCGCACCGTCGTGTCGAGGAGGGACGCCTCGACGCCGGAGAAGGTCGCCGATTCCGGCCGGATCCGGAACCGGCCCGCCTTGACCGACAAGGGGGCGGGAAGCAGCGGCGTGTCCAGCTCCAGGTCGGTAACGCTGCCGGCGGCGTCGAATGTCCAGTCTCCGGCGCCGCGCAATGGCCCCGCTAGCGACAGCGGACCCGCGTCGACCGCGCCCCGCAGGGCCCGGACGTCCTTCCCGATCTCGCGGGCGCCGTCGAACGAGGCGACCCAGGGGTACAGTTCCCCGAGATCCAGATGCGCGCTCCCGGAGGGGATCAGCACCGTGGAGTCCGACAGGTCCACCTTCCCGGACACTCCGGTGAAGGACGACTTCCCCACCTTCCCGCGGAGGTCCATCACCGCGACCGACGTCCCGTCGTAGGAGACCCGCCCCCCGTCGATCGACACGGGAAAGGGGATGCGGTCGTAGTTCGCAGTGATATGTATCTTCGTCGCGTGGGTCCGGACGTCGATGGAGGCGAGGCGTTCCCCCATCACGACCTGCCCGGACGCCTTTCCCTGTATATCCCGGATCCTGCCCAGCTCCTCGCGGAAGGCCCCGTCCTTGACGAGCCGGAAAACAACCTGGTGGAGTTCATCCGCGTCCCCCTCCGCCTGGAACTCCGCGTGGAACGGCGGGTCGTCTCCCGCAAACCCGATCCGCAGCGAGCCCCCGCCGGCACGGGCATTTCCCAGCCGCGCGGCGATCTCCTTTCCGGCCATGATTCCCTTGGCCATCGTCACCTCGGCACCGACCTCCGTAAGCGCGAGTCCCGGCCCCGGGATGTGGATGGAGCCGCCGGAAAGTGTGGCCCGGAAACGCAGGGCGTCCAGGTCCCCGAGTTCCCCGGGCGACCGGCCGCCGGATTCCAGGGAAAATCGAATGATGACCCCACCGCGTACCACGTCGAGGATGGATCGGACCGTCGGCACGTCGCCGGCGAGCGCCAGCAGGGTATCCCGGACCGGGGCGATCTCCAATTCCTGGCCCGTCAGCGCAACCTCGATCCGGGGGGAAACCCGGTCCACCGCGAGGTCGCCGGAGAGGCGCAGGCGCGGTTCGTCGAGGGCGAGGTCGGAGATGGTGGCTCGGATCTCCGTGTCGTTCCGTTCCAGCGATCCCTTGAGGGTCCTCACCCGCACGACCCGGCTCCGCGTCCCCCGCCGGATCGTCAGGGTCGGCACGGCGCCGGCGATCTCGGCCTTCACCGACCGCACACCCTCCGATTCGATACGGCCGCGCAGGGAGAGGATCGTCTCGCCCAGCCAGGGGAGGGCGCCGGGGGAGAGCCGTTCGGCGAGTTCCCGGAACCGGAACCCGGCCGTCTCGATGCGGGTCTCGGCGCGGAGCCCCTCGGGGCGCACGCTCGTTTCGATCGTTAGGCCTTCCCAGTATTGGGATGCGCACCGGATGTGAACGGTCAGCCGGTCCGGCGGCAGGGCGACCCGGGCCTCCAGGTCGCGCAGGGAGACGATCTCCCCGTCCTTATCGGACAGTTCCAGCCGGGCGTTCCGGATCGTGACGACCGTCCCGGGCATCCTCTGCCGCAACGCGGCGAGGAGGGAGGAGAGGGCGCTCTCGACTTCCTCGGGGGAAACCGGTTTCTCCCCCTTTTCTTTCGCCGGGAGGACGACCCGGAAATCCGGCGTATCCAGCAGGACGTTTCCGATGCGGACAACGCCGCGCAGGAGGGGGAGAAGATCCGGATCCGCCTCGAGGACCGCGACCGTTCCCCGCGCCAGCCCGGGGACAACCAGTCCTACTCCACGGACCGCCACCCGCGGGCGCGGAAACAGCGTGACTTCCGCGTGGGTGTACGTCAGTCGGACCCCGGTTTCCCGCTCGAGCAGGGCCAGGGCACGATCCTTGACCGCAGCCGTGTTGATCAGCCGGGGGGCCAGAAGGAGCAGCGTCGCGAGGAGG
>JAGGAJ010000180.1 GCA_017889845.1 Deltaproteobacteria bacterium | reverse complement strand
CGGAGACTCAACATTTTCATGCCGGCCCGCGGAGAGGGCGACGATGCCGCTCTTCTCGGACAGGAACCGGTACCCGTGCCGCGCGAGCTCACGGACGCACTCCGTGCAATCGCTCTCGGACAGCGGGCCCGACCGCCCCTTCCGGGTATCCCGGGTAATCCAAATACCGGAAACCCGGCGTTGAAAAGGCCGGCCCCTTTGCCGTATGCTTTACACTGGAATCCCCGGGAACGGGGGAACCGCAACGAGCCGACCGGAGGAACCCATGAGAAACGCGTCGAAATGGTTTTCCTTGCTGGCCGCCTTCACCCTGTGCGCCCTCTCCCTCGCCTTGCAGGCACCGGAGGCGGCCGCAGGAGACAACTACCTCCTGCTGAAGGCGGGTGTCTACGATCCCCAGGCGAACGACGTGGAGAGCGACCTGGACACGGGCTTCAGCGGGGAGATCGCGGTCGGGCACTACTTCCTGCCTTTCCTGGGCGCGGAGTTGGGAGCCGGCTACTTCGAGGCTTCGAAAAGCGGCAACAAACTCACCGTGTACCCGGTGACCCTCTCCGCCAAGCTACGGCTCCCCATCCCGATCGTCAAGCCGTACGCCATCGCGGGAGGCGGCGCCTACTTCGCGAAGGCGGAAGCCCCTGCGCTCGGATCCCAGAGCGATACGGCCTTCGGCTACTTCGGAGGGGCCGGCGTGGACTTCAAGGTGGCGTTCCTGCTCATCAACATCGAGGCGAAATACCTCTGGGCCAAACCCACGTTCTTCGGAGCAGATACGGACATCGACGGCATCGCGGGCACGGTGGGCGTCGGCCTCGAGTTCTAGTTGTAAAAATCACCGGGAAGCGTGATGGTAGGGGCGGAGCGTGTCCCGCTCCTTTCCCGATTCCCCCGGATCCGGCGGATTTCGGGTTGTCCCCGCGTGGAGCAAAGTAAGCAAAAAGATACCTACAACCGGCAACCCTCTTCCCGAAACACCCGCAGGCATTTTCCTTTTCAATTTAATACGATTTTATTTCGAATGGTTACGCGCCAAGGGGAAGCCGGAAACGCCGGCATCCTCCTTGCTTTACCAATCATGGCAGGTGCGGATCCATCAGGGTGCGGCTCCTCGACCCCACGGTGGGAATCCGGTGCGCCATTGCAGACGGAAGAAGTCTGCTTCGGGAGGCGGGCCATGCGGAAAATCGGGTCGTACGTCTTCGTGATATTCCTCGGGATCTTCATCTCCCTTGGCGCGGCAAGCCTGGTCGGGATCCTGTTCCCAGGGCTGAAGGAGGTGGCGTTTGTCCTCTCCCTCGGCTACTGGATCCTCACCGGACGGCAACATTTAAGCGCGTTCGACCTGTCCCGCTGAGGACAGGGGCGCGACTGGGGCCCCTCCCCCCGGTTGCCGGTACGCCGCGGCGCAAGGGAGCAGAGGGCGGGCAATCCCGCCCTCTCTTTTCTTTCCTGCTTCCTCCCTTTCGCGTAACCATTGGAAATCATTGATCCCACGCCAGAGGGATGTGCGGGAATCCTGTATAATGCTCCCGATGATACTCGTCCGCCTGACCCAGAAGAAGCAGGAGTTCGAAGTCCCCGGCCCCCGCCGGGTGATGGATATCCTCGCGCAGGCCGGCGTACGCCCCACGACGGTGATCGTGACACAAGGGAAAAAACTTCTCACCAAGGATCACCGCGTGGAGGACGGCGAGACGATCGACGTCATCTCCGTCGTCTCCGGGGGCTGACCATCCCATGAAGTGCAAACGTTGCCGGCGGGCCGAGGCCGCGGTCGACCTGCCGAGCCACCACTCCGCCTTCTGCCCCGACTGCTTCTTCGTTTTTTTCCAGCGCCAGGTGAAGGAGGGGATCCGGAAGTTCCGGCTCCTCGCGCCGGAGGACCGTGTCCTGGTCTGCGTTTCCGGCGGAAAGGACAGCCTGGTGCTGTGGGACGTGCTGATGGAGCTGGGGTATGAGACCGAGGGGCTGTACATCGACCTCGGGATCGACGGGTACTCGGAACGTTCGAAGGAGAAGGTCCTCGCCTACGCGGCATCCCGCGGAAAGACCCCGATCGTGGTGGAGCTCGCGAGGGAAGGGATCCCGATCCCTGAGGCTGCGCGGTGCGCCCGGATGGAGGAGTGCTCCGTCTGCGGCACGGTGAAACGGTATTTCTTCAACCGCGTGGCGGCGGAGGGAAAATTCACGGTGGTAGCAACGGGGCACAACCTGGACGACGAGGCGGCGCGACTTCTGGGCAACCTCCTGCACTGGCACCGGGACCACCTCTCCCGCCAGCACCCGTTCCTCCCGGACGCGGGGGAGGGGCTGGTGCGCAAGGTCAAGCCGCTGTGGCGGGTGAGCGAGCTGGAGACGGCATCGTACGGCTTCCTCAAGGGCATCGACTACGTCACCGAGGAGTGCCCGATGAGCGAGGATGCCACTTCGCTGGTGTACAAGGAGGCGCTCTCCCGGATCGAGGATCAGATGCCCGGGACGCGAACGGTCTTCTATCAGGGGTTCCTCGACCCCGGGAATCCGCTGCGGAGAGCCCCGGAGGCGCAGCTCCGGGAGGGCGGCGGGAAGGAGCGGGAGGGTGCTGGGACGGTGGAAGCCGGGACTCCCCGGGCGTGCGCGTCGTGCGGGGCCCCGACCTTCGCGGAAGTCTGCTCCTTCTGCCGGCTGAGGGAGCGGGTGCAGAAGCGGCGGGAGCAGCGCGCGGGGAGGGCTTCCGGGTGAGCGGCGGGAGGGTGCGCCGCGGGCCGTTCCAGGCGGGGGAGGATGCGCTGCTGGTTTCCCCAAAGGGGGAGGAACACCTGATCGCCCTCGCGCCGGGAAAGGTCTTCGGCACCCACAAGGGGAACCTGCTTCACGACGACGTCATCGGTAAGGAGGACGGCTGCCGCGCCTGGACGGCGATGGGGAGCGAGTACCGCGCCTACCGCCCCACCTACATCCAGTTCATCATGAACCAGAAGCGGCACGCCCAGATCATCTACCCGAAGGACACCGGGGCGATCCTCCTGTGGGCGGATGTCTTCCCCGGCGCGACGGTGGTCGAGGCGGGGATCGGGTGGGGGGCGCTGACGATCAAGCTGCTGGAGGCGGTGGGGCCGGCGGGGAAGGTCATCTCCTACGAGGTGCGGGAGGATTTCGCGGAGAGCGGCGCCCGGACCGTGCGGCGGTATCTGGGGGAGTGCGACAACCACGAGGTCAAGGTGCGCGACGTCTACCAGGGGATCGATGAGCGGGACGTGGACCGCGTCGTGCTCGACCTTCCCGAACCGTGGCAGGCGGTGGGTCACGCGCGGGAGGCGCTCGTCCCCGGGGGGATTCTCCTCTCCTACCTCCCCTCCACGATCCAGGTAAAGCAGCTGTGCGACCGGTTCGCGGAGAACGGCGGCTTCACGGAGCCGGAGACGTTCGAGGTGATCCTGCGGCCGTGGCACGTCAAGGGGATGTCCGTCCGCCCCGTGCAGTGGATGTTTTCCCACTCCGCCTTCCTGGTTACCGCCCGCAAACTCTCCTGACCCCAGAACCGGAACCCTTACAAACGGGGACGTAGCTACAAACTTACAAACGGGGACGTAGCTAAGGATTACAATCGAAACGGGGTCCCGGATTATGGGGGGCGCTTCGCAAGAGATACCAAGCCGAATACGTTGGGACGCCGATCCAGCGGGCGATTGTCGCCGTCGGAATTTTCAATTCCTCACGGCACATCGAAAGTAGTAGACGTCTAGCCCTAACAATTTGGGCGCTTCCCCCCTTACCCGACATACCTGCTGGCGATATCCCGGTCTTCGCTGATACTGTTTCCAAGATCTGAAAATAGCGGGCGGGCGGCAACGCAGCGTTGGAGGGGAGGATTCCCTGTTCCACGAGGTCTGG
>JAGGAJ010000179.1 GCA_017889845.1 Deltaproteobacteria bacterium | reverse complement strand
CCGGGCTTGACGAGCATCACCGGGCGGCGCGTGGCGTGGAGGACGCTCTCCGCGACGCTCCCCATCACCAGGCGGGAGAAGCCGCTGCGGCCGTGAGTGCTCATCACGATCGCGTCGACCTCCTCGCGGTCGGCGATGTGGAGGATGGCGTCCGCCGGCGGACGCTCCTCGACCACCGTCCGCACCCGGAACCCTTCGGCGCGAAGCGATGCGGCCGTCGCCTCCAGGTACGCGGCGGCCTCCTTCGCCGCCGCCTCGACCGCCTTGCCGCCGGCGATCAGCACCGCTTCGGGGACGATGGGCATCGGGATGTGGACGGCCTGCAGGAGGAGGATCTCTGCGCCCGTCCCCCGGGCGATCTCCTCCGCGTGACGGACGGCCCGCTCCGCGAGTTCGGATCCGTCCAGCGGGACAAGGATCTTCTCGTACATGGCGGGATCCCCCTTTCCGGTCTCACCGCGTCCGGGTTGACGGGACGACGCCGATCTTTGCATACAGTATACACTTTGCCATGCTGAGAAACCAGACTGTCACGGTGTCCGCCCGTGAGGACGGACGCCGGCTGGACCGGTTCCTGCGGGAACGGTTCCCGGAGGTTCCGTCCCGGAGCGTCCGTTTCGCGCTCGGCGCGGGGGCGGTCCGGGTTGACGGCACGGTCGCCCCGAAGGGCAGGGCCCTCCGGGAGGGGGAAACGGTTTCCGTGGCCGCACTCGCGGAACGGCAGGACTGGTTGCCGGTTCCCGGGAAGCTGCCCGGCGCGGCCGTCGCCGGCGCGGACGAACACGTGGCGGTCCTGTGCAAGCCCCACGACTGCCACACCGAACCACAACGCCCCAACGAGGCAGGGACCCTTGCCGGCCACCTTCTCCTGCTGTACCCGGTGGTGGCGAAGATCTCCCCCGTTCCGGGGCTGACCCTCCTCACCCGGCTGGATTACGCCACGAGCGGGGCGGTTCCGGCTGCCCTGACCGCGGATTCCTTTGCATCCCTGCGGCACGAACGCGAGATGGGGAATCTCCGCAAGACGTATCTGTGCCTCGTGGAAGGGGAGATCCGGTCTGCGTCGACGATCGCCTTCGTCATCGAGGCGGAAGGGGGGGAAACGGTGCGGGTCCGCACGGAGAGGGAGGAACCGGACCCGAGCCGATGGACTCTCCTGGAACCGGTGCGCGTTGCGGCCGGGCGGACCCTGGTACGGGCGACGATCGCCCGGGGGAAGCGGCACCAGATCCGCGCCCATCTGGCGGCGGCCGGCCACCCGATCGTGGGCGACCGGAAATATTCCGCCGTGCCCCCGGAAGGACCGGGGAAGGGTCGCCTGATGCTGCACGCGGAGGAGGTGGCGTTCCGGCACCCGGTGACGGGGGAGCCGCTGACCGTCCGCTGCCCGGCACCGCCGGAGTTTTACGTCAATTGACCCCGGACGGAAGCCGGGACTCGATCTCCCGGAGGCGTTCCCGGTCCGCGGGAAGTTCCCCTGCGTACTTCTGGTACAGCTCGAGATCCTCGGGGGAAACGAACCGGTTTCCAAGGGGATTCAGGGTAGTCGACCGCTTGGTGTCTATACGGCCGATGAACTGCTCCTTCGCCGCGATCTTCGCCCGCAACTGCTCCGCCTGGGATTCGATGGAATCCTGCGACGAAGGAGCGGGGGAGGGTCCGCCGCCGTTCCCCTCCGCGGGGGGCCACGGAGCTGTGGGGGCCGTAGTCCGGGGAGTGGAACCGCCGATGGTGGAAAGGCCCGGCTTGCCGGCAGCGGGCGGCGTCTTCAGGAAGTCCCGGACCCGTCCACGGTACTTCTCCGGGATCGAGGACGGGTCGTCCGTGAAGTGGAGGACGCCCGACTCGTCTTCCCAGCGGTAGATGTCCGCGAGGGCCGGGGCGGTCAACGCGAGAAAGAGAAGGGCTATCGATGCGGGATAAAGGAAGTTTCGGGGAGGAGAAATATCCGGTCGTTTCATGGTACCGATAGTACTATAGGGATCTCCGGGAAGGCAATGGAGGGAGTGGCCCTCACCTTTCGGGCGGGCGTGTTCCTGCGCAAATATTTGTATGGCATAAGGTATTGTCAACGCTGTATATTTACCAAACGATGGTTTGAAATTCCCCCACCGATCGTTTTATTATATTGGACATTTTTCAGGGAGCCTTTATGCCGCTTCTCCGGATAGACGACATACACCTCTCCTTCGGCGGGGTGAAGGCGATCAACGGGGTCTCGATCAACGTGGAGAAGGGGAAGATCCACGCGATCATCGGCCCCAACGGCGCCGGAAAGACCTCCGTCTTCAACTGCATTTCCAGCGTGTACAAACCGCAGCGGGGGGCCGTCTACTTCGAGGACGTCAAGGTCACGGGGATGAAGCCCGATCACGTGACCCACCTGGGGATCGCACGCACCTTCCAGAACATCGCCCTGTTCCATCACATGACGGTCCTCGACAACCTGATGCTGGGGCGTCACCAGTTCCTCAAGCGCGGCATCCTCGCCGGCGGCATCTTCCTGGGTCCCGCACGGACGGAGGAGATCGAGAACCGGAAGGCGGTGGAGGACATCATCGACTTCCTCGAGATCGCGAACATCCGCAAAAAACCCGTGGGGACCCTGGCGTACGGGCTGCGCAAGCGGGTGGAGCTCGCGAGGGCCCTCGCCCTCAAGCCGAAGCTGCTGCTGCTCGACGAGCCGATGGCGGGGATGAACCTCGAGGAGAAGGAGGACATGGCGCGCTTCGTCCTCGACATCAACGAGGAGTGGGGCGTGACGATCCTGCTGATCGAGCACGACCTGGGCGTGGTGATGGACATCAGCCACAGGGTGAGCGTCCTCGACTTCGGCGTGAAGATCGCGGAGGGGACCCCTTCCGGGGTCGCGGCCGACCCGCACGTCATCAAGGCGTACATCGGCGAGGAAGACGACTTCCTGCGGGATATGGAGGCGCGCTGACGCGGATGAAGGAGATCCTGCAAACGCACGACACCTTCCCCAAGCTCCTCGCCCGCAACGCGCAAGTCTTCGGCGACCGCAAGGTGGCCATGCGGGAGAAGGAGTTCGGCATCTGGCAGGAGTTCTCCTGGAGGGAGTACCACGAGCACGTGAAATATTTCTCCCTCGGGATGGTCTCCCTGGGGCTGGCCCCCGGCGACAAGGTGGCGATCATCGGCGACAACCGCCCCGAGTGGGTGTGGGCCGAGGTGGCGGCCCAGGCGGCGTGCGCGGTCCCTCTGGGGCTGTACCAGGACTCGTCGCTGAAGGAGGTGGCCTACATAATCGACCATTCCGACGCCACGTTCGTGGTCGCGGAGGACCAGGAGCAGGTCGACAAGATCCTCGACATGAAGGAACAGCTCCCCAAGGTCCGCTACATCGTCTACAGCGATCCCCGGGGGATGCGGGGATACAAGGAGCCGTTCCTCCTCGACTTCGGCGAGGTGGAGAACTTCGGGCGGGAGCTCGAGCAGCGGGAGCCCGGCCTGTACGAGAGGAACGTGGCCCAAAGGAAGTACGAGGACCTGGCGCTGATCTGCTACACCTCCGGCACGACGGGGTTCCCCAAGGGTGCGATGCTGTCGTTCCGGAACCTCCTCAGCATGGCGGCGAACCTGATGGAGGTGGACAACAAGATCGGGAAGGACGAGTTCGTCTCCTTTCTCCCCCTTGCGTGGATCGGGGAGCAGATGATGTGCCTCTCCAGCGCGTTGCTCACCGGCTTCACGGTGAATTTCCCCGAGAAGCCCGAGACGGTGCAGGAGAACATCCGGGAGGTCGGCCCCACCATCATGTTCTCGCCCCCCCGGATCTGGGAGAACATGACCTCCACCGTCCAGGTGAAGGTCATGGACGCCTCCTGGCTCAAGCGGAGGATGTACGGGTGGGCCCTGCCCGTG
>JAGGAJ010000009.1 GCA_017889845.1 Deltaproteobacteria bacterium | reverse complement strand
GCGTCATGAAGGCTCTCATGCCGAAGGTGGCGGGCCGGGCCGACGGGAAAGCGGTCAACGAGGCGGTTCGGCGGCTCCTGGCGGGATAGCGGGGAACAAACGGGGATCCGTCCCGGCGACGGCGTCGCGCGGGATTTTTTCTTTTCCCCCCGGTCCAACCGGCGGGACGCCAGGGACGCATCAGGGAGGCCCTTGGGAGGTCGCATCTCCGAGAGCACGATCCGGGAGGTACGGGACCGGACGGACATCGTCGAGGTGGTCTCCGAGACGGTGCCCCTGATCCGCGCCGGTGCGAACTTCCGCGGGCTGTGCCCCTTCCACCGGGAAAAGACCCCTTCCTTCTTCGTCCACCCCACCCGTCAGGCGTTCAAGTGCTTCGGTTGCGGGGAGGGGGGCTCGGTCTTCCATTTCCTGATGAAAGCGCGGAATCTCTCCTTCGCCGAGGCGGTCGAGGAGCTCGCCGAGCGGTACGGCGTGACGGTGCGATACGAGGGGGGCAGGACCGGGGACCGGCCGCGGGAGGATCTGTACCGGATCCTCCGGTTGGCGGCGGAAACGTACCGCGAGCTGCTGCGGGCCCCCGCGGGGAAAGCGGGGCGCGAATTCCTCCGGCGCCGCGGCGTGACCCCCGAGGCGGAGCGGGAGTTCGCCCTCGGCTGGGGCGGGCAGGGAGGAGATATCCTGGCCGCCCTGAAGAAGGAGGGGATCGATCCGGCCCGGGCGGAGGCGGCGGGGCTGCTGTTCCCTGCCGATAAGGGACGCCGGGAACGGTTCCGGGGCCGGGTGATCTTCCCGATCGCGGACGCCCGGGGGCGGATCTGCGGTTTCGGGGGACGGGCGGTGGACGACGCCGTCCCCAAGTACATCAACTCCCCCGAATCCGATCTGTACCGGAAGAGCGCGCTCCTGTACGGCCTCCACCAGGCGCTCCCATCCATCCGGAGCGAGGGGCGGGTGGTGGTGGTCGAAGGGTACATGGACCTGATCGGCCTGTGGCAGAAGGGGGTGCGGGGGGTCGTGGCCACCTGCGGGACCTCCCTGACCGAGGGTCACGCGAGGACGCTGAAGCGGTTGTCGGAGAACGTCATCCTATTCTATGACGGCGACGTGGCCGGAAAGATGGCCGCCGTGCGCGGAGGGGGACCGTTGTACGCTTCCGGCGTGAGCCCGAAAGTCCTCTTCCCGCCCAGGGGGATGGATCCGGACGACTGGGCGAAGGCGTCCCCCCCGGAGGAGATCTCCCGGCGCATCGCGGCCGCCGCGCCCCTGATGGAGTCCATCGAGCGGGGGGCCGCGAGGAAGTACGACCTCGGTACGATCCCGGGAAAACTCTCGTACGTCCGGCTGATGGAGAAGTACCTGCGCTGGGTCACAGACCCGGCGGAGCGCGAACTCTACGTCCAGCGGGTGGCCCAGTCCGCCGGCCTGCCGGTGGACACGATCCACCGGCAGCTGGGCTCCCCGACGGCCCCCGGGTCTGCCGCGGAATCCCCGCCCCGGGAGAGGGAGGAGCGCCCGGAGGAGGGCCTCCTGCTGCAACTCCTGGCGGCGGCGCCCGACCTGGCCGCGGCGGCGCGGCGGGACGGCGTGGACTCGCTTCTTTCGGATCCGGACGCGAGGGAGGCCGTGGCGTACATCTCCGGGCTGGCGGCGGGCGGGGCGGCGCCGGACGCGGAGTCCCTCCTCGGCGAGGGGGTTCCGGAGGGAGCGCGGAAGCGGCTCTCCGCCGGGATCGTGCTCGCCGACCTGTCCCCCGAGGAGGCCCGCCGACGGTACCCCGAGGCGCTCCTGTCGCTCCGGACGGCGAAGGCCCGCCGGGAGATCGAGGAACTGCAGGGGAAGGTGAAAGAGGCGTCCGGGGCGGCGGCGGAAGAGCTGTTCGCACGCGTCCTGGCGGCGAAGAAGGAGCTCGAGCGGTTGTTGTGGTCGCGCAGATCCCGCTGACGAGGTGAGGGGAAGATGGCGAGGCGGAAACACCCGGAAGGCATCGAGGGGCTGGTGGAGAAGGGGCGCGCGCAGGGGTACCTCACCTACGACGAGATCAACAGCGTTCTTCCCCCCGACATCCTCACGGGGGACCAGATCGACGACGTGATGGAGATCTTCGGGGAGAACGCCATCGAGGTGGTGGACGACTTCCAGAAGGTTCCCGTCCCCGGCGCGACCCTCCTGATCGGGGAGGAGGAGGCCGAGGAGGAGGAGGCATCCGTCGAGGAGGAGCCCGCGGTCGAGGAGGAGGAGTTCGAGTACCCCGGCGGGATCAAGGGGAACGACCCGGTCCGGCTCTACCTCAAGGAAATGGGCGCCATCCCCCTGCTGAACCGGGAGGGCGAGGTGAGCCTCGCCAAGCGGATCGAGGACGGAGAGCGGGAGATCGTCTCCTCCGTGAAGGGATGCTCGATCGCCCTCGACGAACTGTTCAAGGTCGGGGAGAAGCTCAAGTCCGGGGATCTGCAGGTCCGGGACGTGATCAAGGACCTCGACGAGGACTCCACGGACGAGGAGGAGAAGGGTGCGCTGGAGAAGGTGCTCCGCATCGTCTCGCGCATCCGGAGGACCTACCAGTCCGCACAGGAGATCGAGCAGCGCATCCGCCGCGGCGGACTGCGGGAGAAAGAGCGCGCAGGCCTGAAGAACAAGGTCGCGGTCCTCAACGAGCGCGTCGTGGAGTCGATCCAGGAGATCCACCTCAAGGAGCGCCAGATCGAGGTCATCGGCGACAAGATCCGCCGGTACGCCGACCTGGTAGCGACCGCGGAGGGGCAGATCCGGGAGTGCTGCGACCGGGTGAAGCTCCCCGAGAAGGAGTTCGTCCGCCTTCTCCGGGAGATCCATGGCAGGAAAGACGGGCTGGCGAAGGCCGCCTCCAGATACCACATCAAGAAAGAGAAGCTCCTCGCGATGGAGGAGACGCTCCGGGAGGCCCGTGGGACGGTCCGGAAGGTGGAGCGCGAGGCGGGACTCTCCTCCGCGGAGATCCAGGAGACGGTGGCGGCCATCGAGCGGGGGGAGCGGAAGGTCCGGGAGGCGAAGCGGGAGCTCGTCGAGGCGAACCTGCGGCTGGTCGTCTCCATCGCCAAGAAGTACACCAACCGGGGGCTGCAGTTCCTCGACCTGATCCAGGAGGGGAACATCGGCCTGATGAAGGCGGTGGACAAGTTCGAGTACCGCCGGGGGTACAAGTTCTCCACCTACGCCACGTGGTGGATCCGCCAGGCGATCACGCGGGCCATCGCCGACCAGGCGCGCACGATCCGCATCCCCGTCCACATGATCGAGACGATCAACAAGCTGATCCGCACCTCCCGCTACCTCGTGCAGGAGCTGGGGAGGGAGCCGACCCCGGAAGAGATCGCGGAGCGGATGGACATCCCCCTCGAGAAGGTGCGGAAAGTCCTCAAGATCGCGAAGGAGCCGATCTCCCTCGAGACACCGATCGGGGAGGAGGAGGACAGCCATCTAGGGGACTTCATCGAGGACAAGAACACCGCCTCCCCCGTGGACTCGGTGATCAACATCGACCTGGCGGAGCAGGTGGACAAGGTGCTGGGGAGCCTGACACCGCGGGAGGAACGGGTCCTGCGGATGCGATTCGGCATCGGCGAGAAATCGGACCACACCCTCGAGGAGGTGGGTCAGGATTTCGAGGTCACGCGGGAACGGATCCGGCAGATCGAGGCGAAGGCGCTCCGGAAGCTGCGTCATCCCAGCCGGAGCAAGCGGCTGCGCACGTTCCTGGAGTAGACGGGCGGGCCGCGGCACGCGGTTGACACCGTTACGGATGAAGAGGATAATAATCGGATTCGATGGAGTTTTTCGGCGGGGCCCATAGCTCAGTTGGTCAGAGCCACCGGCTCATAACCGGTCGGTCCCTGGTTCGAGGCCAGGTGGGCCCACCAGCGAAGACGTTGCCATGCAACCGCACATAGCCGTTACGAAAGCGACGGTCGGGAAAAATGCACCGGGGACCGGTGCATTTTTATTTGCCGGTTGCGGCAAGCTATTTGTGAGACGGTACACCCAGGCGTGATCCGCGGCGGCTCCGTCACCGTGAGGGACGTGTGGCGGGCGCTGGACGAGCATTTCCCGTTCGCCCACCGGGCAGACTGGGACAACGTAGGTATCCTGCTCGGGGATCCCGGTGCCCCCGTCCGGTCGATCCTGATCGCCCTGGACGCGACCCCCGGGGTCCTCTCCGCCGTCCGGAGGCGACCCGTCGACCTCCTGGTCACGCACCATCCGGTCGTCTCCAAGCCCATCCCCCGCATCCGCCCGGACCGGCCCGAAGCCGCCGCGGCGTATGCCCTGCTGCGGACGGGCGTCGCGGCCATATCCGCCCACACGAATGCCGACGTCGCGCCGCGCGGCGTCTCCCACGTAATGGCGCGCCGCCTGGGTCTCAGGGGTATCCGTCCGCTGATCCCCGGCGAGCCGTCCTCCGACGCGTGCAAGGTGGTGGTCTTCGTCCCCGGTTCCCATGCGGACGCGGTCCTCGACGCCGCCTCGGGGGCCGGAGCCGCCCGGATCGGCGAATACCGGCGGTGCTCCTTCCGCACGGAGGGGACGGGGACATTCCTCCCCCGCGAGGGGGCGGATCCGTATATCGGCAGCCCCGGGCGGGAGGAGCGGGTCCCAGAAATCCGGCTGGAGACGGTCGCGGCGGGGAGCGTACTCCCCGCTGTCCTGCGCGCGGTGCGGACGGCCCACCCGTACGAGGAGCCGGCGATCGACGTGATCCCCCTCCGCGGCGCCGCGCTCGGAGGGGGCGTCGGGGCGGTGGGCGACCTGCCGGCGCCGGAACCGCTCGCCGACGCGCTGGAGCGGGTGCGGAGGACCTTGCGCCCCTCCTGGATCCGGTTGGCGGGCCCGCGCCGGAAAACGGTGCGCCGGGTGGCGATCGTGGGCGGAAGCGGGGCGGAGTTCGCCGGCGCCGCGCGCGAGGCGGGGGCGGACCTGTACGTCACGGGGGACGTGAAGTACCACCAGGCCCTCGAGGCGGAAGGGGCGGGGATGCCCGTTGCCGACATCGGCCACGGGTCCGGCGAGCGGTGGATCCTGCCGGAGTTCCGGCGGGTCCTCCTGGCGAGGTTCCCGGGCGCACTGAAGGTGCGCGTCAAGATGGAAGAAGAGCCCCAGCGGGCGGTTCCGCCGGGGCGGACACGGGGAGGGACACGGTCTTGATGGAGCAGGTGAGGATCCTGATCGATCTGCAGGAGGTCATGAGCCAGGCGCGCCGGCTCGAGGAGGAGAAACGGAAAATCCCGCTCGAGGTGTCGGATCTCAAGAGCCTCTTCGAGGAGCGCGAGGCAAGGTACCTGGCGACGGAGCAGGAGTTCGAGGTGCTCCGGCAGCAGCGCCGGGAGAAGGAGCGGGAGATCGAGGAGGAGCGGGACAAGGTGGAGCGGGCCAAGGCGAAGCTCATGTCGATCAAGACGAACAAGGAATATTACGCCATGCTCAAGGAGATCGAGGGGACGCGGCGATCCAACACCGCGCGCGAGGAGGAACTCCTCGCCCTGCTGGTCCGCTACGAGGAGACCGAGAAACGCCTGGCGGAGCAGAAGGCCGATCTCGACGAGGTGAGCGCGAGGTACCGGGAACGGATGGTGGAGGTGGAGGCACGGATGGGATCCTTCGACGGGGACATCGGGAAGTTCCTGGCCCGCAAGAGGCAGGTGTCCTCGGGGCTGGAGCCCGGCCTGGTGCGCCGGTTCGAGATGATCTTCGAGCGGCGGGACGGCATCGCGATCGTGCCGGCCCGGAACTCCTCCTGCACGGGTTGCCACATGCACATCTCGCCCCAGCTGTACAACCTGCTGCAGCGGGAGGACCGGGTCCACACCTGCCCCAACTGCAACCGGATCCTCTATTACGAGGCCGCCGGCAACGAGGCCGCGGGCGGGTGACCGGCGCGGGCGTTACCGTGCGCGTCGACGGCGCAAGCCGCGGGAACCCGGGGCCCGCGGGGATCGGCGCGGTCGTCGAGTTCACCGACGGCACTCCGTCCAGGGAGCTGTCCGCATACATCGGCGAGACGACGAACAACGTGGCGGAATACCGTGCATTGCTGATGGCCCTCGAGGAGGCGGGGCGGCACGGAGCGCGGAGCATCACCGTGTACTCCGACTCGGAGCTCCTCGTCCGGCAGCTGAACGGGGAGTACAAGGTGAAGGCGGCGCACCTGCGTCCCCTCCACCACGAGGCGCAGCGGCGGTTGCGCGCCTTCCCGGCGGCCCGTATACTGCATGTGATGCGCGAGGAGAACCGGAGGGCGGACCTTCTGGCGAACCTCGCCATCGATTCGCATCGGGAAAGATAAGGTGTTCCGAGGAGGCCAGGCGGCCGCCGGTCCCCCCAGCGGGGACGGGAGGAAAGTCCGGGCTCCGCAGGGCAGGGTGCCGGGTAACACCCGGTGGGGGCGACCCCGAGGACAGTGCCACAGAAAACACACCGCCTCCCGCCCCGGCGGGCGGCAAGGGTGAAATGGTGAGGTAAGAGCTCACCGCGCGCCGGGCGACCGGCGTGGCATGGCAAACCCCACCCGGAGCAAGACCGAATAGGAGGGCGATCCCGGGGACGACTTCGCCCCCGGGGGAAGGGCGGCCCGCCCGGTGCCCTCGGGTCCAGGTCGCTCAAGGCGCACGGAGACGCGCGCCGTAGAGAAATGGCCGCCCCGCGGCGCCCCGCGCGCCGCGCACAGAACCCGGCTTACGGCCTCCTCGGAGCCCTTTCTTCCACCCCTTTCCGCAGCCCCCGGCAAACGGCGTTTCCGCGGAATTCCCCCCGATGCGTTTTTTCCCTTGATTAACCAGCAAATTTCCTTGACACGTTTCGGGACCCCGGTAAAATACCCAGCAAGTGGGTAATAGTGGGGAAAGGTGGGTTAAGGGCACCATGATCTTCCGGGGTCGTTTCGAATACGCCATTGACCCGAAAGGGCGGGTGAACATTCCCGCGCCCTTCCGCGAGCGCCTCCAGGAGTCCGGCCAGGAGTCGTTCGTCCTTACCAACTTCTCCGGATGTCTCTACGCCTTCCCCGCGGACGACTGGGCGCGCATCGAGGAGAGGCTGTCCCAGGTTCCCAGCACGGACCGCAGGAAGAACGCCTTCGTACGGTTCTTCGTCGGAGGCGCCGTGGAGGCTACCCCCGACAAGCAGGGGCGGGTACTCGTCCCTCCTTCCCTGCGTTCCTACGCTGGACTGGAAAAGGACGTCGTCATCCAGGGGATGCCCAATAGGTTCGAGATATGGTCCCTCGCCCGCTGGCAGCAGGAGATCGGGCGGTTCGAGAAGGAAGTGCTGGAGGATCCCGAGTTGGCGCGGGAGATCAGCGAACTCGGGATCTGATCCGTGGCCCAAGGCCACATCCCCGTTCTTTTACAAGAGACGCTCACGCTGCTTTCCCCCGCCCCCGGCGAGGTCTTCCTGGACGGGACGACCGGCGCCGGCGGACACGCGGTCGAGTTCGCCCGGAAGATCGGACCAGACGGGCTCCTGGTCTGCGCCGACTCCGACCCGGCGATGCTCGCGGTCGCCGCGGAGAGGCTGTCGGCCTTCCCCCGGGTCCGCATGGTCCACGCGGATTTCTCGGACCTCGGCCGGTTGCGGGAGGCCGCCGGGTGGAGACCGTTCGACGGGGCCCTCCTGGACCTCGGGGTTTCCTCTCTCCAGCTGTCCGACCCCGGTCGCGGCTTTTCGTTCCGGGAGGACGGGCCCCTCGACATGCGGCGGGACCCCGGCTCCGGCGGGCCGACGGCGGGGGAGATCCTCCGGGACGCCCGGGAGAAGGAGCTGGCCGACCTCTTCTACCGGTACGGAGAGGAACGGTACTCCCGGCGGATCGCCCGGGCGGTGGCGGGACGGAGGCGGAAGGCCCCGCTGCGGTCCACCACGGAGCTCGCAGCGCTGGTGGCCTCGGCGATACCCCGCAGGCGGTGGCCGAGGGACATCCACCCGGCCACGCGGGTGTTCCAGGCGCTGCGGATCGCCGTGAACCGGGAGATCGACTCGCTGGCCGCGTTCCTCGAGGCGATCCCCGGGCACCTGTCGCCCGGAGGCCGCGTGGCCGTGATCAGTTTCCACTCCCTGGAGGACCGCCTCGTGAAGGAGGCGTTCCGGCGACGGGCCGGGGGGCCGGGAGGAGGGGCAGCACTCGAAGCGCTCACCCGCAAGCCGGTCGTTCCGTCGGACCGGGAGGTGCGGGAGAATCCCCGGGCGCGCAGCGCGAAGCTCCGCGCCGCGCGACGTCGCGAGGAGGAGGAATCAGGATGACGAGGATTACGGTAGGGAACGGCGTGTACATCATCACGGAGATCCGCCGGGAACCTCCGGCGATCCCGGTGGTCCCGCGACGCGGGAGGTTCGTTGCGCTGGCAGTCGCCCTGCTCGGCATCGGCCTGTTCAACGTGTGGCTTTCCGGCCAGTACATCCGCACCGGCTACCGGGTTTCCGGCGCACTGGAGGAGAAACGCACCCTGCAGAAGCAGAAGGAGCTCCTCCGCACGGAGATCCTCACGCTGAAGAGCCCCGCCAGGATCGACTCCATCGCGCGGGCGCAGCTCGGGATGGTCCCAGCCCAGATGGACCGGATGATCCGTTGAGATGACTCCCCGCGCGCGGATCATCCTCGGCGTCCTCCTCTCTCTTTACGTCCTGGTCGTCCTGCGCGCGTTCCACATCCAGGTGCTGGGGGTGAAGGGGATCCGGGAGCGCGGGGAGCGGCAGTACGCCACGACCATTCCCCTGATCCCCAAGCGCGGCGTGATCCTCGACCGGACGGGAAGCGAGCTGGCGGTGAGCGTCGCGACGAAATCGGTCTTCGTCCAGCCCGGCAAGCTGAAATCCCCCGATCTGGTCGCGGACCTGCTCGCCCCGCGCGTCTCCCGCAAGGCGACGGAACTCCGCAGGCTGTTCGCCGCGGAGAAAGGGTTCGTCTGGGTGCGGCGCCAGATGCCGTCCACCGCCGCCGACGAGGCGGTGCGGGAGGTGCGGGAGGCGCTGGCGGCAAGGGACCCGGAGTTCCGCGGGAAAGCGTCCGCCGTCGACGGGATCGGCACCGTCGAGGAGCCCAAGCGGTTCTACCCGAACCGGGAGCTGGCCTCCTCCCTTATCGGGTTCACCAACCTCGACTGCGAGGGCATGGAGGGGGTCGAGCTCTCCCTGAACAAGTATCTCCGCGGGGAACGTGCCGGCCTCTCCTGCGAGCGGGACGCCCGCGGGCGGCTCATCGTCCCGGCGAGCTCGACCGTCGAGGTCAACTCGAAAGGCCACTCCGTCACCCTGACCATCGACCGGAACGTGCAGCACGTGGCGGAGAGCGAGCTGATGGCGGCGGTCACGAAGCATCGCGCCCGTGGCGGCATGGCGCTGGTGCTCCGGCCGAAGACGGGGGAGATCCTGGCGATGGCCACCGCACCCTCCTTCAACCCGAACGCCCCCGCCGCCGCCCCGCCCGAGACGCGGAAGAACCGCTCCCTCACGGACTGCTTCGAGCCGGGATCCACTTTCAAGGTGTTCACCCTCGCCTCGGCCCTCGAGGTGGGGGCGGTGAGCACGGGGGAGAAGTTCTTCTGCGAGAACGGGGCGTACCGTTACGCCGGTAAGGTGATCCACGACACGCACCGGTACGGGTGGCTTACGGCTCCGGAGGTGCTCAAGTATTCGAGCAACATCGGGATCACCAAGATCAACGACCGGATGGACCCCGGGCGGTTCCACGAGATGATCCGCGCCTTCGGGTTCGGGACGCGCACCGGAATCGAGCTCCAGGGGGAGGTGCCGGGCCTGGCCCCGTCCCGGAGCGGATTCGACAGCCGGATCCGCCGGGCCACCGTCTCCTTCGGACAAGGGATCTCCGTGACACCCCTCCAGCTGGCCACGGCGATGTCGGCCGCCGTCAACGGCGGCAAGGTGATGAAGCCGTACGTGGTCCGGGAGGTGCTGGATCCGGAGGGAAAATCCGTGTTCCGCGGGGAGCCCACGGAGCTCCGGAGGGTCCTCTCCCCGAAGACCTCGGCGACGATGCGGGAGATCCTCGGGAAGGTTGTGCAGGAGGACGGGACCGGGACGCAGGCCCGCATCAAGGGATTCCTCGTCGGGGGGAAGACCGGCACCTCCCAGAAGGTCGAGGAGGGGACGGGGAAATATTCCTCCACGAAGCGTGTCGCATCCTTCATCGGTTTCCTTCCCCTGCATGATCCGGAGCTGCTGATCCTCGTGGTGATCGACGAACCCCGTGGGCAGGTATACGGGGGCGTGGTGGCCGCCCCCGCGTTCAACCAGATCGCCGTAAAGACGGCGTACTACCTCGGTATCCCGCCGACGGAGGCGGTGGCGTCTGCTCCCTCCCGCACGCCGGCCCTGTCCCCCGGCGGCGTGCAGGCCACGCCGGTTTCCACGGCGCGCGCGGAGAGCTCCACGGTCATGCCCGACCTGATCGGGCTGTCCATGGGACGCGTGGTCGACGTCATGGGGCGATACTCGGTGAGGCTTTCCCTCTCGGGGAGCGGCGTCGCGCGCTCCCAGACCCCCCTCCCCGGAGCGGTCCTGGTCCCCGGGACGGAAGTCACGGTCGCGTTCGCGGCGGAAGGCCAGGCGGGGGGCACCTCGGACAAGGGGAAGCGGTGAGGCTGGCGGGGGTACTCTCCACGGCCGCCCCCGGGGCGTCCGGCTCCGCGGGGGACATCGAGATCGGCGGCATCGCGGTGGATTCCCGGGACGTGCGCCCGGGGGACCTCTTCGTGGCCATCCGCGGGACGCGGACCGACGGCCACGACTTCCTGCAGTCCGCGGCGCGCGCCGGAGCGGCGGCGGCGCTCGTGGAGCGCGACGTGATCCCGTCGCCGATGCCGGTGATCCGGGTCCCCTCGACGGCCGCGGCACTTCCGAAGGTGGCGGTGGCTTTCCACGGCGACCCGTCGGCCCGGCTGCGGGTGACCGGCGTCACCGGGACCAACGGGAAAACCACCTTCACCTACCTCCTGGAAGGGATTCTCACCGCCGCCGGCCGCACGCCCGCGGTGGCGGGCACGATCGAGTACCGGGTGGCGGGATCCGCCCTCCGGAAAGGGCTGACTACGCCGTTCCCGCACGAACTCCAGCGGCTGATGGCGGAGGCGCTGGCCGCGGGAGCGACGGACTTCGTCATGGAAGTATCATCCCACAGCGCCGCGCAGGGCCGGATCGAGGGGGTCCGGTTCGACGTGGCGGTCTTTACCAACCTCAGCCGGGACCACCTCGACTTCCACGGGGACATGGAGTCGTACTTCGCAGCGAAGGCGCGCCTGTTCCGCGAGTACCTGCCCGCGGGGGGGAAGCGGACCGGCGTCGCGCTGAACGGGGATGACGTGCACGGCGAGCGCCTCGCGCAGGAGTTCCCCTCCGCGACCACCTTCGGCTTCTCCCGCGCCTGGGACGTCCATCCGGTGGAGATGGAGATGACGTGGGAGGGCACCCGGATGGTCCTCGCCACGCCGTCGGGTCCCATCGCGCTCCGGTCGCGGCTGATCGGAGCGCACAACGTCTCCAACATCCTGGCGGCCGTCTCGGCTGCTCTCCTGCTGGACCTCCCCCTCGGCGTGGCGGCGGCGGGAATCGCGGCGGTCGGGGTCGTGCCGGGGCGGCTGGAGCCGATCGGGAACGCGCGAGGCCTGCACATCTTCGTCGACTACGCCCACTCCCCGGACGGGATGGACCGGGTGCTGACCACGCTGCGGGGTCTGACGGACGGGCGCCTGATCACCGTGTTCGGCTGCGGGGGAAACCGGGACCGGGGGAAACGCCCGGAGATGGGGCGGGTGGCGGCGCTGCGGTCCGACGTGGTGGTGGTGACCTCCGACAATCCGCGGAACGAGGATCCGGGCGCGATCCTTTCGGAGATCGTTCCGGGCCTCTCCTCCGAGGGGTTCGTGGAGGCGCGGGAACCGGTGTCCTGGCGGGAGGGATTTTTCCTGGTGAAATCAGACAGAAAAGCGGCGATCGCCGCCGCCCTCTCCCTCGCGGAGACGGGGGACACGGTGGCGGTCGTCGGGAAAGGACACGAGGATGTCCAGATCATCGGGGACCGGTGCCTGCCGTTCGACGACCGGCAGGCAGTCCGGGACGTGCTTGCCTCAGGGCGATAGAATGACCCTCCCGGAGGTCATCGGGGCGATTCACCCGCTCCGCGAGGCGGGGGGTATTTCGCCCGGGGAGCCGATCGGGGACGTCGTCACCGACAGCCGCGAGGCCGGGCCGGGGAGCGTGTTCGTCGCCCTGCCGGGGGAACGCGCCGACGGCGCGGACTTCGTGGGCGAAGTGTTCGAGAAGGGAGCCCTCGCCGCGATCGTCTCCGAGGCCGGCGCCCGAAAGGTTCCCGGCGCCCTGGGGCGCACCCGCCCCGTCTTCGTCGTCCGGGACCCGGTGGAAGCGCTGGGGGACCTTGCCCGGGCGCACCGCCTCCGGCATCGCGACATACCGATCGTCGGGATCACCGGCAGTTCGGGGAAGACGACCACGAAGGAGATGGTGTACTGCCTCCTCTCCCCCCACCGCCGGGTCCTGCGGAATCCCGGGAACCGGAACAATCTCATCGGCATGCCCCTGTCGCTCCTCACCCTTACCGGCGGGCACGATGTGGCGATCATGGAAATGGGGAGCAACGCGCCCGGCGAGATCGCGAGGCTGGCGGAGATCGCCTCTCCCGACGTCGCGCTGGTAACGAACATCGCCCCGGCGCACCTCGAGGGGCTCCGCACGATGGAGGGAGTTGCGCGCGAGAAGGGCGACCTCTTCCGGGCGCTTCCCGACGCGGGTGTCGCCGTGGTGAACGCCACCGACCTCCGGGTGGTCCGGGAGGCGGGCCGTTGCCGCGCCGAGAAGGTGTATTACGGCGTGGCGCTGAGCGCCTTCTCCGGCCGCATCCTCTCGATGACCGACTCGGGGATGCGGATCGCCGTGCGCACGCCGGCGGGCGAGTTCACCTCCTACCTCGGGGTCCCCGGGGAGCACCACCTGATGAACGCCCTCGCGGCCACGGCCGTCGCGTTCACGCTGGGCCTGCGCCCGCCGGACATGGAAGAGGGACTGGCCTCCTTCTCCCCTGTCCCCGGCCGGTTCAACGCACTTCCTCTCCGCGGCGGCGGGCTGCTCCTGGACGACAGCTACAACGCGAACCCGGCCTCCACCGAGTCGGCGCTGCGGAGCCTGGCGTCGTTGGCGCGCGGGCGGAGGACGGTGGTGGTATTCGGCGACATGCTGGAACTGGGGCAGAGCGCCCCGGCCTCCCACTTCCGCATCGGGCACCTGATCGCGGCGCTGAAGGTGTCCCGGCTCTTCGCCTTCGGTCCGGAGGCGGCGAATGCGGCCCGGGGGGCGCAGGACGGCGGGATGGACCCGTCGGTGGTCCGGCACACCGTCGACAGGGGGGGGCTCCGGGAGGCGGTGCGGGAGTTCCTCTCGGAGGGCGACGTGGTGCTGGTGAAGGGGTCGCGGGGGATGCGGTTGGACGAGGTGGCGGCGGACATCCGGGAGGAGTGGGCGTAACCGGATGCTCTACCATCTCCTATACCCTCTCAACGAGAGCTACTCGTTCTTCAACGTCTTCCGGTACATCACTTTCCGGACGATCTACGCTGCCATCACGGCGCTGCTGATCTGCTTCCTCGTCGGCCCGTGGCTGATCCGGGTGCTCGGGGAGCGGCAGATCGGGCAGATGATCCGGCGGGACGGACCGGAGAGCCACATCGCCAAGGAGGGAACGCCGACGATGGGGGGACTCCTCATCGTCCTGGCGGTGGTCGCCCCGACGCTGCTGTGGGCCAATCTCGGAAACGCATACATCTGGATCGCCGTGTTCGTGACGGTCGGCTACGGCGCCATCGGGTTCGTCGACGACTACAGGAAAGTCATCCGGAAGGACACGAAGGGTTTGAGCCCCAGGAGGAAGCTGGCCGCCCAGGTCGCCCTCGCCGCCGCCGCCGCCGCCCTCATCTACGTGGACGTCGGCATCAAGGACACGCTGAACATCCCCTTCTTCAAGAACCTGAGGCCGAGCCTGGGCCTCTTCTACATCCCGTTCATCGTCCTGGTGATCGTGGGGGCCTCCAACGCGGTGAACCTCACCGACGGGCTGGACGGACTGGCGATCGGTCCCTCGATCATCGCCGCGGGGACGTACATGCTCTTCGCGTACCTCGCGGGGCACGTCAAGATCGCGAACTACCTTCAGATCCAGTACGTCCCGGGCGTCGGGGAACTCACGATCTTCTGCGGAGCCATCGCCGGTGCCGGGTTGGGATTCCTCTGGTTCAATGCATACCCGGCGGAGGTGTTCATGGGAGACACGGGGGCCCTCGCTCTCGGCGGCGCGCTGGGCGTGGTGTCGGTGATGGTGAAGCAGGAGATCGTACTCGCGCTGGTGGGGGGGGTCTTCGTCGTGGAGGCGCTGTCGGTGATCTTCCAGGTGACATCCTACAAGACGCGGCGGAAGCGCATATTCCGCATGGCCCCGATCCACCACCACTACGAGCTCCAGGGGTGGGCGGAGCCCAAGATCATCGTCCGTTTCTGGATCGTCTCGATCATCCTCGCGCTGCTGGCGATCAGCACGCTGAAGATCCGGTGAGCGTGGACACGTTCGCCGGAAAGCGGGTGGCGGTGGCGGGCGCGGGGCGCTCCGGTCTCCTCTCGGCGCGCCTTCTCCTCGCGGAGGGGGCGCAGGTCACGTTGTGGGACGACCGCCCCCGCGCGGCCGTCGAGGCGTCGCTGCGGGAACCGGTTCCCACGGGGGCCGAATTCCGGGAGGGAATGCCGGGCGAGGCCGACGTTCCGCGGACGGACCAGGTCGTCCTGTCCCCCGGCGTGCCGGGGGACAGGCTTCCCCTCGCCGCGCTCCGCGTCGCGGGCGTGCCCGTGTGGGGGGAGCTGGAGCTGGCGTTCCGGCGATTCTCCGGCAAGGTTGCCGCGGTCACCGGGACCAACGGGAAATCCACTGTGACCACCCTCGTGGGGCGGATGGCCGCGCGCGCCTTCCCCAGGGTGTTCGTCGGGGGGAATCTCGGGACGCCGTTCGTCGCCGCCGCGGGGACCCCCTTCGACTGGGGCGTGGTGGAGGTCAGCAGCTTCCAGCTCGAATCGGTGGAAGCGTTCCGTCCGGCGGTGGCGGCCCTCCTGAACATCACCGAGGACCACAGCGACCGGTATTCCGGTTTTACCGCTTACGCCATGGCGAAGATGGCGATCTTCCGGAACCAGGGGCCGGGGGACGTCGCGGTGGTCAACGCGGACGATACCGAGGTGGCCTCCCGGGCGCGCGGGATCCGCGCGCGGGTCGTCCCGTTCTCCTCGTCGCGCCGACTCCCGCGCGGGGCGTTCCTGGAGGGGGAGGACATGGTGCTCCGGGGCGAGGACGGGGAGGAGCGGTACCCCCGCGGCACATTGCGAATCCGGGGGCTGCAGAACGTACGGAACGCCCTCGCCGCGATCGCCGTTGCGCGGGCGATGGGGGTGGCCCGGGAGCACGTGCTCGAGGAACTGCCGGCTTTCCCGGGGCTGCCGCACCGCGTGGAGTTCGTGCGGTCTGTCCGTGGCGTGACGTACGTGAACGACTCGAAGGGGACCAACGTGGGGGCGGTCCTCGCGGCGCTGGAAGGGTTTCCGGAGCCGGTGGTACTGATTGCGGGGGGGAAGGACAAGGGGGTGGATTTCCGTCCCCTGCGGGAGCCCCTCGCCCGGAAGGCGCGGGCCGTGGTCCTCCTCGGGGAGGCGCGGGAACGGATGGCCCGGGAGCTGGCGGGCGTGGCGCCCATCGCCGTCGCCGGCTCGCTTCCGGAGGCGGTGCGGGCCGCCGCGGCGGCCGCCCGGGAGGGCGACGTCGTCGTCTTCTCGCCCGCCTGCTCGAGCTTCGACATGTTCCGCAACTTCGAGGAGCGCGGAGAGGCATTCCGGGAGGCGGTGGGGGAACTGGCCGGATGAAGATCGGGAAACGCCACGAGAACATGATCCTCGCGCTGTGCACCCTCTTCCTGACGGTGCTGGGGCTGCTCATGATCTACAGCGCGACGAACGTCATGGCGGGGTCCTCCGCCCGCTACGGGTACGATCCCGCGTACTTCTTCAAGCGCCAGATCCTGTTCCTGGTCGTCGGCGTTTCCCTGGCGGTGACGCTCTCCCGGGTGGATCACGACTTCTACCGGCGGAGGATCGCGCTCCTTCTCGCGGGAACCTTCCTTCTCCTTCTCCTGGTGTACGTCCCGGGGGTGCGGCACACGGCGAACGGCGCCTCCCGGTGGATCAGCCTGCGGTTCTTCACCTTCCAGCCCTCCGAGCTGGCCAAGTTCATGCTCCTCGCCTACGCGGCGTACGTCATCGACCGGAGGGGGGAGAACCCCAGGGAGGGGTACAGGGCGTTCCTTCCCATGCTCGCGGTGATGATGCTCTTCGTCGTGGTGATCATCCGGGAACCCGATTTCGGGATGGCCGTGGTGATCCTCGTGTCGTGCCTCGCGATCGTCTTCATTGCCGGCTTCCCCTGGAAGCTCCTGGCGGGGTTTGCCGCCGCCGGAATCGCGGGGGCCGCGGTCCTGATCGCGTCCAAGCCGTACCGGATGGCCCGGCTTCAGGCCTTCATCGACCCGTTCCCGCAGGCCCAGGCCGCGGGGTACCAGGTGGTGCAGTCGCTGATCGCCTTCTCCAACGGCGGCCTGCTCGGCACGGGCGTCGGCGGCGGGCGCCAGAAGCTCTTCTACCTGCCGGAGATGCACACCGACTACATCTTCTCCGTGATCGGGGAGGAGCTGGGGTTCGTCGGGGTCGTCCTGGTGGGAGCCCTGTTTGTTACCATGGTATGGGTGGGGTACCGTGTCGCCCGACGCGCGCGGGACCCGTTCGGGAAATACCTCGCCACGGGCTTTTCCTCCGTCATCGGCATCCAGGCGCTGATGAACATGATGGTGGGGCTTTCGATGCTCCCCCCGAAGGGGATGGTGCTCCCGTTCCTGAGCTACGGGGGAAGTTCCCTGATCCTCCACCTGGCGGCGATCGGTGTGCTGATGAACGTATCCCTGAAGGGGGCGGATGGCCTTGTCGATGCGGATGATCGTCGCCGGGGGAGGGACCGGCGGGCACGTCTTTCCGGGGATCGCGCTTGCTGAGGCGTTCCTCTCCCTCTGTCCCGGCGGCGTCGTCTCCTTCGTCGGCACCGAGGGGGGGCTGGAGGCGCGCGCCGTCCCGGCCCGGGGGATCCCGATCGATTTCGTCCCCTCCGGACAGGTACGCGGCCGGGGCGTGCGGGCCGTCCCGGGTGCGGCGCGGATGGCCCTGGGGATGTTCGCCGCGGTGGCGGTCGTGAGGCGCCGGCGGCCGGACCTCGTCTTCGGCGTGGGCGGGTACGCCTCCGTCCCCGTGGCGGTGGCGGCGCGTCTGCTCCGCGTGCCCCTGTTCCTGCAGGAGCAGAACAGCGTGCCGGGACGGTCGAACCGGTTCCTCGCCCGGGGGGCCGTGCGGGTGTTCACGGGATTTTCCGGGGCGGTGTCCTTCTTCCCGCCGGGGAGGGCGGAGTTCACCGGGAACCCGGTGCGGGCGGAGATCGTGGCCGCCGCCGGGGAGCGGCGCGGCGGGTTCCCGCCCGGGACGCCCCTCACGGTGCTGGCCCTGGGAGGGTCGCAGGGGGCGCGGGCGATCAACTTCCGGGTGCTGGGAATGGCCCGCCGGGCGAAACGGGACGGAAGGGCGATGCGGTTCCTGCTGCAGACGGGCGAGAAAGAGCACGGCGCGGTCGCGGAAGCGGTCCGCGCGGAGGGTCTTCCGGTGGAGCCGTTCCCGTTCACGGAGCGGATCGGCGACGTGTTCCCGCGGTGCCACGTCGTGCTGATGCGCGCGGGGGCGCTCTCCATCGCGGAGGCGGCGCTGTTCGGCCGGCCGTGCGTCCTGATCCCGTACCCCTTCGCCGCGGACGGTCACCAGGCCCGCAACGCGCAGGAGTTCTGCGCCGCCGGGGCGGGGTCGTGGATGCCGGAGGGAGATGCGACCGAAGGTGCGGTCTGGGAAGCCCTGTGGGCGCTCGGGGGCGACCGGGAGGCGCGGGAGAGGGCCGCGGCGGCGGCGCTGTCCTTCGGCCGCCCGCAGGCGGCCGACGACGCGGTCCGCCGGGCCCTCCACCTCGCGGGGAGGGCGTGAATGTACAGGAAGGGGCTCCCCATCCACTTCGTCGGCATCGGCGGCATCGGAATGAGCGGCATCGCGGAGCTGCTGCTGAACCTGGGGTACCGGGTGTCGGGTTCCGACCTGCGCCGGTCCGACACGACAGACCGGCTCGAACGGATGGGGGCGGCGGTCCACCTGTCGCACGCGGCGGGGAACGTGCCGGCGGACGGTCACGTGGTGGTGGTTTCCTCGGCGGTGCGCCCCGACAACCCGGAGATCCTCGAGGCGCACCGCCGGAAGATCCCCGTGATTCCCCGGGCGGAGATGCTCGCCGAGCTCATGCGGATGAAGTACGGCATCGCCATCGCCGGGACACACGGCAAGACGACGACGACGTCCATGGTGGCCACGGTGCTCGCCACCGCCGGATGGGACCCGACGGCGGTCGTGGGGGGGAAGCTGAACAGCCTGGGCTCCAACGCGAAGCTCGGGCAGGGGGATTTCCTCGTCGCGGAGGCGGACGAGAGCGACGGCTCGTTCCTGAAGCTCTCCCCGACGGTGGCGGTGGTGACGAACATCGATCCGGAGCACCTGGACTTCTACTCCGGCATCGGGCAGATCAAGGAGACCTTCCTCCACTTCATCAACAAGGTCCCCTTCTACGGGTTCGCCGTGCTGTGCATCGACCACCCCAACGTTCAGGAACTCCTCCCCTCGGTGGAAAAGACCGTGGTGACCTACGGTTTCTCCCGCCACGCGGACTACCGGGCGGACCACGTGACCGCGTCCGGCATGGAAAGCCGGTTCGAGGTGCACGCGCGGGGGGAGCGACTCGGGGGGGCCGTCCTGCGCGCGCCCGGGCGCCACAACGTGAGCAACGCCCTCGCGGCCGTCGCGGTGGCCGCGGAACTGGGGATCCCCTTCGGGCAGATCCGTGACGGGCTGGCCGACTACCGCGGAGTGGTCCGGCGGTTCCAGGTGAAAGGGGAGGCGGGGGAGATCACGGTGGTGGACGACTACGGCCACCACCCCGCGGAGGTCCGCGCGACGCTCGCCGCGGCGCGCGAGGTGTGGCCGACGCGGCGGATCGTCGTCGGATTCCAGCCGCACCGGTACACGCGGACACAGGCGCTGTTCCGGGATTTCCTCTCGGCCTTCCACGACGCGGACGTGCTGCTGGTGTTCGACGTCTACGCTGCGGGGGAGGAGCCGATCGAGGGGGCCACGGGGGAACGGCTGTGCGAGGGGGTCCGGGGCCACGGGCACAAGGAGGCCCTCTACGCGGGGAAAGCCGGTGAGGCGCGGGAGGCGGTCCTCGAACGCCTCCGCCCGGGGGACGTCTTCATCACGATGGGGGCCGGGGATGTCTGGAAGCTGGGAGAGAGCCTCCTCCCGCGGTAGCGGGAGCGGAGGCAGGAGGTCGGCGGCGGGCATGCGCAGCGTCGAGGTGTCCTTCCACGTGAAGATGCGCGATTACACGACCATCGGCATCGGGGGGGCCGCAGACCGCATGGCATTCCCGCGGTCCCCGGCGGAGGTCCGGGAAGTCCTCACCGCGGAGCGCCGCGCGGGCCGCACGGTCCACTTCCTCGGCGCGGGGAGCAACCTGCTGGTTTCGGACGGGGGGGTGGCAGGCACCGTCATCTGCACCAAGAAGCACCTGTCCAAGGTGGTGTTCCTGTCCGACGGATCCGTGGTGGCGGAGGCGGGGGTGATGCTTCCCCGCCTGGCCGTACTGTGCGCCCTCTCGGGGCTATCCGGGATGGAGCCCCTCTCCGGAATCCCCGGGACCGCCGGGGGGGCGCTGACGATGAACGCAGGCGCTTTCGGACGGCGCATCGGGGAGCTGACGGAATGGGTGGAGGTGGCCGACGGCGCCGGGGAAATCCTCCGCATCGAGGCGCGCGCCATCCGGTTCGGGTACCGGGAGGCGGAGTATCCCGTGCGGGGCGTCGTGGTCCGGGCCGGCTTCCGCTTCGCCGGGGGCACGCGGGAGGCCGTATTCGGCCAGATGCGGCAACTGAACGAGAAGCGCCGCGCAAAACAGCCCTGGGGGGAGAAGACGTTCGGGTCCACGTTCCGGAATCCCGCGGGGGCCGAGGGCGCGGGCGCACTGCTCGAGCGCGCGGGGATGAAGGGGCGGTGCGAGGGGGACGCCTGTTTCTCGGAGAAGCATGCCAACTTCCTGGTGAACCGGGGGCGGGCCACGGCGGCCGACGTGCGCCGGCTGATGGCCCGCGGGCGGGACGCGGTGGTTGTGTTGACCGGCGTCCTCCTGGTCCCCGAGGTGAAGATGTGGGGGGATTTCGATGTCTGATCGCGGGCGGTTCGCCGGCAGGACGGTGGGGGTGTTCTTCGGGGGGGTCTCGGCGGAGAGGGACGTGTCCCTCCGCACGGGGGCGGCCGCCGCCGCGGCGCTCCGGCGGAAAGGATACGCCGTCCGGGAGATCGACATCCGCGAGGACTGGCTGGGCACGGTGCGCGGGTCGGGGGTGGACGTGGCGTTCCTGGCCCTGCACGGACGGTACGGCGAGGACGGTTGCATCCAGGCGGCGTGCGAGCTCGCCCGTCTCCCGTACACCGGGTCCGGCGTGGCGGCCTCCGCCATCGCCATGAGCAAGCTTCTCGGGAAGCGGATGGCGGCGTCGGAGGGGGTACCGTGCGCCCCGGACGCGGTCTACGAGGGGCCCGCCCTCTCCGGGGCGAGGCCGCCGGCCTTCGGATTCCCGCTGGTGGTCAAGCCGGACCGGGAAGGGTCCACCGTGGGGATCACGATCGTCCGGGAACATTCGCAGTGGGAGGCGGCCCTCGAAGAGGCCGCGCGGCACGACGCGCGGGTGCTCGTCGAGGGGTACGTCCCCGGACGCGAGATCACCGTGGGGATCGTCAACGGGCGGGTCCTCCCGGCCATCGAGATCGTCCCGAAGTCCGGGTTCTACGACTACCACTCGAAGTACACGGCGGGGCAGACCGAGTACGTGATCCCCGTGCCGATGGACCGCGACATCCTCCTGCGCGCCGCCGAATACACGCGGCGGGCGGCGCACGCGATGGGGTTGCGGGGAGCCGCGCGGCTCGACTACCGCGTCGACCCCGCGGGGAACGTCTTCTTCCTCGAGGCGAACACCATCCCCGGCATGACGGAGACGAGCCTGCTGCCCAAGGCCGCGAAGTTCGACGGGCTGTCCTTCGACGACCTGGTCGAGGAGATCCTCTCCGACGCGGGGCTGTCCAAGTAGATGATCGAGTACAAGGCATACCACAGGACGGGCGGCCGCCGCGGCCGCGGGGCCGGCACCGTCCGGAAGCGGGAGAAGGCGAAGCGGGGCGGAAACGGGCGGATGCCGCCGCGGGCCAGGGTCCGCCTGGCGGGATGGATCGCGGCCGCCCTGGTATCCGTGGTCCTCGTCGGGGTGGCCGGGGCGTCGGCGTACTCCTGGCTCACCCGTTCCCCGCTGTTCTCGGTGCGGAGCATCGACCTGAACCCGTGCGCCCACGTCACCCAGGAGGAGGTCTGGGCGATCGTCCGGGGCGGGGGGCGCGGGAGCATCTGGGCCGTCCCGGCCCGGGAGGTCGCCCGGCGGCTTTCGGACCACCCGTGGGTGCGGTCCGTCTCCGTCCGCAAGGCGTTTCCCGACCGCCTCGTGGTGCGGATCGAGGAGCGCCGGCCGGTGGCGATGGTGAACCTGGACGCGCTGTATTACGTGGACGCGGAGGGGAGCCCCTTCAAGCGGCTGACGGCGTACGACCCGAAGAACTATCCGATCCTCACCGGTTTCTCGCGGGGGGATCTGCTCGCGCGGGACGCCGTGACGCTCCGGAACTTCCGCAAGACCCTGGAGTTGCTGCGGATGGCCGAGGCGGGTCCGCTGCGGCAGAACCTCTCGGAGGTCCACTTCGACGCGCAGGACGGATACACGCTGGTGACCCGGGATGCGGGGCTCCAGCTCAAGGTGGGTTCGACGGATTTCCGGGAGGCGATGCGGCGCGTCGAGGAGGCCATGCCCCGGTTGTCGGGGCTGGGCGGGCCCGCCGGGATCGTCGACCTGAAGACCAGCGGCCGAATCTTCGTGCGGTAGGGGGAGCAATGAACACGGCGGCGCAGGACCATGTGATCGCGGGGCTGGACGTCGGATCGTGCAACGTGACGACGGTCCTCGGGAGGAAGACCCCGGACGGCGTGGAGATCCTCGGCATGGGGGAGTGCCCCACCGAGGGGATGCGGAAGGGGGCCGTGGTGAACGTGGACGCCACGGTGAAGTCGATCCGGCAGAGCGTC
>JAGGAJ010000178.1 GCA_017889845.1 Deltaproteobacteria bacterium | reverse complement strand
GCGGGATGCGTTCCCGGAAACCATAGAGGGGTGCACGCAGCCGAAATGCCGCTCACCGCACTCCAGATCGCTTCGGCCTTCCTGGATTTCCTCTCCGCCGGGCAATCCCTCGCGTTCGTCTGGAAGCGGCGCCTCGGCAAGGTCTGGCTCCTCGTATTCCTGGCCCTCCTCATCAAGGGGGCCGTGTCGATCGGAATGACCGTCACCGAGCCCGCTCCCTCCCTCGCCTCCCTCCCCGGTTCCCAGTTCTCCGTAGCGGAGCTGTTCGTCTCCCTGCTGATGGCGTGCGGCTTCGTCCTCACCGGGCAATGGTTCCGCGTCAAGGAACGCCTGGAAGGGCGGTTCCGGTTGATTTCCGAAGTGGACCGTTCCCTGGTGGGGGTGCTGGAGGAGGAAAGGATCCTCTCGACGGTCTGCGAGGTGCTGTCGCGGCAGGAAGGGTACCGGCTCACCTGGATCGGCGTCGGGGAACCCGACGGCTCGATCCGCGTGGAGCACAGCGCCGGGGATGCGACGGCCCTCCTGGGGGAGGTCGCCTTCCGGTGGGACGATACGCCCGACGGGGATACCCCGCCCGGGGTCTCCCTGCGCACCGGGGAAACCCGCGTCCTGCGCGCGGGGGAATCCGTCGCGAAGGCCTTCGGGGAGGGGTGCCGCCGGATCGGGCTCCGATCGTGCGCATCCACCCGGGTCGACCAGCACGGCTTCCCGCACAAGGTGTTGACCGTGCACGCGGGAACCGCGGGCGCCTTCGACACGCTGGAGACCGGGGCTCTGGAGGCGATGGCCCACCGCGTGGGAGCCGCGATCCAGAGCGCCCGCCGCCACGAGGTCTTCGTCAACGCGAAGACCTCCTACGACGAACTGCTTCGCCATCAGCGGGACGGGGTGCTCCTGGTCCGGGAGGGGAAGGTGGTGCGCGCGAACCCCGCGATTGCGGCGATGCTCGGGCACGCTTCCCCGGGTCTCCTGTTCGACGCGGACCCCGCCTCGATCCTCGCCGCCCCCGGCGCCTCCGCCGGGTTGCGGGATGCGCTCCGGGCTCCCTTCCCGCACGGACCGTCCGGCGAGTGGGAGGCGCCGGTGGTCCGGAGGGACGGCTCCACGTTCTCCGCGGAGATCGCCATCGCCTGGGTCTCCCGGGAGAACCGGAAGGAGTCGTTCGTCCCCGAACGGCGCGGGCCCCTGGGGATGGTGCTGGTCCGGGACGTGACGCAGAAGGTCCGCACCCTCCACGACCTCCGGAAGGAGAGGGACTTCTCGAACCAGATCCTGGACATCTCCGGCGCGCTCGTCCTGAAGCTGGGCACGGGGGGGGAGGTCCAGCTGTTCAACCGGCAGTGCGAGGAGGTGACCGGCGTGACGGCCGTCGAGGCGCTGGGGCGGACGATGCCGGACCTGCTGATCGTCGAGGAGGCGCGCGACCTTCACCGCGCCGCGATCGCGGACGTCGTCGCCGGGAAGTTCCCGGCGCCCCTGGAAACCCGGGTCGCCGCGGCGCGGGGAGAGCTCCGCACGATCGCCTGGCACCACGCCCCGCTGCGGGACGACGCCGGGAACATCGTGTCCGTCGTCGTCACCGGCATCGACGTCACCGAACGGCGGCTGCTGGAGCGGCAGATCATCGAGATGCAGAAGATGGAGGCCGTGGGGACGCTGGCGGGCGGCATCGCGCACGACTTCAACAACATCCTGACGGGGATCCTCGGGAACCTCGACCTCGCCCAGCGGCGCGTCGGGGAGAGCTCGCCCGTGTCCGCCCCGATCGGGGAGTGCATCCGCGCCGCCGAGCGCGCGGCGCAGCTGATCCGGCAGCTCCTCGACTTCTCCCGGCGCTCCCCGTCCGAGCGGCGCGCCGTCAACCTCGGGAAGGTCGTACGGGAGGTGGTGGCCCTCTTCTCGCAGACGATCGACCGGCGGATCGAGATCACCTCCTCGATCGACGATGCCCTCTTCCACGCGTACGTGGACCCGAACCAGGTGCACCAGGTGCTGATGAACCTGTGCGTGAACGCCCGGGACGCCATCATGGAGAGCCTCGACGCGGCGGAGAAGTCGGGGACCCATCCGCTGACGGGGTACTGGATCTACATCCGCGCGGAGAACGCGGTGGTGGACGACGACTACTGCCGCCTCTTCCCGTACGCCCGGAAAGGGCGGTACATCCGGCTCTCCATCGGCGACAACGGGGCGGGGATGGACGACACGACCCAGCGCCGCGTCTTCGAGCCGTTCTTCACCACGAAGAAGATGGGGCGTGGAACGGGGCTCGGCCTGTCCACCGTGTACGGCATCGTGAAGCAGCACAACGGGTGGATCAACCTGGAGAGCATGCCGGGCAAGGGGACGACCTTCTGCGCCTACTTCCCCGAGGCGGTGGGAGCGCGGGAGGAGGAGGGGGCCCGGCGGGAGCCCGAACGTCCCGCGCGGGGGAAGGAAACGGTGCTGTTCGTGGACGACGAGGACCTGATCCGCGACCTGGGGCGGCAGGTGCTGGAGACGAACGGCTACACCGTCCACCTCGCAGAGGACGGGAAGAGGGCGATCGAGCTGTACGCGGAGCGCCGCGGGGAGATCGACCTCGTGATCCTCGACCTGACGATGCCCGTTCGCTCCGGCATGGAGGTGTTCCGGGCGATCCGGGCGATAAACCCCCGCGCGAAGGTCATCCTCTCCAGCGGGAACACGCCTTCCGAGCCAGTGGAGGGTGCGGTGTTCCTCGCCAAGCCGTACCGCGCCGACAACCTGACGCGGATGGTCCGCTCCGTGCTCGACGCCCCCGTACCGTCCCACTGACCCCCCGGGGGCGGTGCCCCCTTGACCTTCCCCCGTATCATTGTGGAGTGCCGTTACTCCGGAAATAAAATATTGTTATATCCAATAATATTTTTCGGGAGTACAGTTAATCACAAGAAATTGCATAATTCAGCCTAGCCGACGGACCCAGGAGACTCACCAGGAGGAAGGAAGGGGGAATAAATGAAAACATCTTTGATTTGGATCGTTTCGGCAGCAATTCTCATGATAAAAATGAAATGGTTACGATATTTAAGTAGCGTCAACCCGGCTTGGTTTTCGCTCTTCCACCCAGGACATAACCCCAAAACCCAGAGGAGGGCGTAATGAAACGACTCGTAGTGTCGGCCGTCTTTGCGGTGTTTGCGGTGGTTGCGGTGATGGTACAGGTCGATAGCGCCATGGCGGTGGATGCAGCTTCCATGGAACAGGTACTGTTAAATCCGAGAGGCTTCGACGTTGATTGGACCTGTGGCGGCAAGTCCGGCCATTCCAGAGTTATTTTCCTCCGCGAGGCAGAGAAGATTGTCGCCGAGATCCGGGTTGTTGATATCGAGAACGCTGATATCAACAACCCGATAAACTATGGGGCAGAAAGTTGCACGAGTTATGCGAAATTGACCGATAGCGGAATTATTTTTTACGGGTGCAGTTCCGCCAGTTGGGACATCCCTTTGACCTACGATCCGGGAAACAAGGAAACCCCTTTCAAGGGGAGTGGACCGAATTGCTCGAAGATTGCATTAAGTCCGCATTGAGTCCAAGGTAGCTGGATATGCGGGGATGACACCGCGTGGCCGGGGGGATTCCCTCCGGCCCTTCATTTCGGCAAATCAGGTGCATCAGCGTGTCTTCGAGGTCCGGGATGTTACAGGGGGGATCGTTGCAGCAATCAGTCCCACCTGCCCATCTCGCGTCGCAAAAGAATGACGCCACCGATGATCGTTATCCCGATGAGCATCAATGCCTCCGAGTCGGAGAGGGATGTATCGGCGGCGAACACAGCTGCGATCACTCCTCCAATCGAAAATAACCATAAGATCATGCGATGCCCCACCCATATCAGCAGGTTGGGTTGCCGACCCGCTTTCCGACCGTGCGAGTGAATTGCAAATTTCGCACCGAGGCAGGTCCATTGGAATATCTATGGAATCGGTCTGCTATCCCGCGGGGGGAGCGACAACATTGTAAGAGAAACACAACATT
>JAGGAJ010000008.1 GCA_017889845.1 Deltaproteobacteria bacterium | reverse complement strand
GGATGCGGTCTTCGACAGCGTCTCGGTGGCGACCACCTACCAGAAGGAGCTGGAGAAAATGGGGATCCTTTTCTGCTCCTTCTCCGAGGCGGTGCAGAAGCATCCACGGCTCGTGGAGAAGTATCTCGGGACGGTGGTCCCCTACACCGACAACTTCTTCGCATCGCTGAACTCGGCCGTCTTCACCGACGGCTCGTTCTGCTACGTCCCGCCGGGCGTGCGGTGCCCCGTGGAGTTGTCCACCTATTTCCGGATCAACGCGGAGAACACCGGCCAGTTCGAGCGGACCCTGCTCGTGGCGGACGCGGGATCGTACGTGAGCTACCTCGAGGGGTGCACGGCGCCGCGCCGGGACACGAACCAGCTGCACGCCGCGGTGGTGGAGCTGGTGGCCCTCGAGGACGCCGAGATCCGGTATGCCACGGTGCAGAACTGGTACCCGGGCGACAAGGACGGGAAGGGGGGGATCTACAACTTCGTGACGAAGCGGGGCCTGTGCGCCGGGAGAAACTCCCGGATCTCCTGGACGCAGGTGGAGACGGGATCGGCGATCACCTGGAAATACCCCAGCGTGATCCTCAAGGGGGACGACTCGGTCGGGCAGTTCCACGGGGTCGCGCTGACGAACAATTTCCAGCAGGCGGACACCGGGACGAAGATGACCCACATCGGGAAGAACACCCGGAGCACCATCGTGAACAAGGGGATCTCCGCGGGGCGGGGGCAGAACACCTACCGCGGGCTCGTCAAGGTGCTGGCCGCTGCGGACGGCAGCCGCAACTTCACCCAGTGCGACTCCCTGCTCCTGGGGGACCGGTGCGGGGCCCACACGTTCCCCTACATCGAGGTCAAGAACCGGACGGCGAAAGTGGAGCACGAGGCGTCCACGTCCCGGATCGGGGAGGACCAGCTCTTCTACTGCCAGCAGCGGGGCCTCTCCCGGGAGGACGCGGTGTCGATGATCGTTAGCGGATTCTGCAGCGAGGTGATCCGGAACCTCCCCATGGAGTTCGCGGTGGAGGCCCGGAAGCTGCTGGAAATCAGCCTCGAAGGGAGCGTCGGATGAATGCCATGCTGCACGTGGAGAACCTGCACGCCGCGATCGGCGACCGGCCGATCCTCCGGGGGGTCGACCTCGCCGTGAGGGCCGGCGAGGTGCACGCCATCATGGGGCCGAACGGCTCCGGGAAGAGCACGCTGGCGAACGTCATCGCCGGGCGGGAGCAGTACCAGGTGACGGAGGGCGCCGTCCGCTACGACGGGAGGGATCTCCTTTCGATGCCCCCGGAGGAGCGGGCCAGGGAGGGGATCTTCCTCGCATTCCAGCACCCGGTAGAGATTCCGGGCGTGAGCAACCTCCACTTCATGAAATCGTCCCTGAACGCCGTGCGGAAGCACCGGGGGCTCCCGGAACTTGACGTGGTGGAGTTCCGCGACGCGGTCCGCGAACGGGTCCGTCTCGTCGAGATGGAAGAGGAGCTCCTCCTGCGGTCGGTGAACGACGGTTTTTCCGGCGGGGAGAAGAAGCGGAACGAGATCCTGCAGATGGCGGTGCTGGAGCCGAGGCTCGCGATCCTGGACGAGACCGACTCGGGCCTGGACATCGACGCCCTGAAGATCGTGGCCGCGGGGGTCAACCGCCTCCGGGGACCGGAGCGCGCGATCATCGTCGTGACCCACTACCAGAGGCTGCTGAACCACATCGTGCCGGACTTCGTGCACGTCCTCTCCGAAGGGCGGATCGTCCGTTCGGGGGGGAGGGACCTCGCGCTGGAACTGGAAGAGCGCGGGTACGGGTGGATCCAGCCCGGGATGGAGCCGACCGGCGGCGAGGCGCGGCCGTGACCCTGGCCGCCGCCACCAGGGAACGGTACCTCGCCGCCTACGACCGGGTGACGGGAAACGGGAGGCGCCGGCCCGCCTGGCTGCGCCGGCTGCGGGGCGAGGCGATGGACCGGTTCCTGGGAGCCGGTTTCCCCGATGCGAAGCACGAGGACTGGAAGTACACGAACCTTGCAGCCCTCGAGGGGGGTGAATTCGAGCCGGCGCCGCACCGGGGAGCGCCCTCCCCGGACGACGTCTCCCGGTACCGCCCCGGGGAGATGGAGGGGCGCGTTCTGGTATTCGTCGACGGCAGGTATCGTCGGGAGCTTTCCACCCAGGGGGCCCTCCCGCACGGGGCGCACATCGGGAGCCTCGCCGAGGCCCTGTCCGGCGAGATCGACGGCCTCGTCCCGTACTTCACCCCGACACCGGTGAACGCCTTCACCGACCTCAACACGATGCTGATGGAGGACGGCGCCTTCATCCACCTGGGCAGGAACGTGGAGGTCGCGGAACCGGTGCATCTCCTGTTCCTCCCGTCGGCGAGCGGGCGGGCGGCGATGTCCCACCCGCGCAACCTGGTCGTCGCGGGGGAGAATTCCCGGGTGGCGATCGTGGAGCGGTACGCGGGAGGGGGAGATGCCGGGCATTTCACGAACGCCGTGACCGACATCGTGGCAGGCCCGAACGCGGCGGTTTCCCACTTCCGTATCCAGGAGGAAAGCGCGTCCGCCTTCCACGTGGCGACGCTCCGTTCCCGCCAGGGGGAGGGGAGCCGCTTCGCCGGGCACACCGCCTCCTTCGGCGCTTCCCTGTCCCGGTACGACATCCACGCGGTGCTGGACGGCGAGAGGGCGGATTGCCTCCTGAACGGGCTCTACCTCGGCAAGGGGCGCCAGCACGTGGACCACTTCATCACCGTCGACCATGCGAAACCGTCCGGGGCGAGCCGGGAATATTTCCACGGCGTCCTCGGCGACCAGGCCAGGGGAGTGTTCCGGGGGCGGGTGATCGTCCGGCGGGACGCCCAGGGCACGGACGCCCGTCAGAACAACCGGAACCTGCTGCTCTCGAAGGAGTCCGAAGCGGACAGCCGGCCCCAGCTGGAGATCCACGCCGACGACGTGAAGTGCACCCACGGGGCCACGGTGGGGCCGCTGGACGAGGAGAAGGTGTTCTATCTGCGGTCCCGTGGGATCGACGAGGAGTCCGCGAAGGGCCTGCTCACCTGGGCGTTCGCGGCGGACATCCTGCAGCGCTTCGACCTCCCCGGCATCCGGCGCGACGTGGAGTCGAAACTGCTTTCCTGGCTTCCCGACACGCACCGGATACGGGATTTCCCCCATGAAACGGGGTAACGGGGCGCTCGCCCTGCAGGCCTCCCCGTCCTCCTTCGACCCGGAGAGGGTGCGGGACGATTTTCCGATCCTGAAGCAGAAGATCGGCGGGAGGCCGCTGGTCTACCTGGACAACGCCGCAACCACCCAGAAGCCCCGGGCGGTGATCGAGGCGCTCCGGCGGTACTACGCCACCTCCAACGCCAACGTGCACCGCGGCGTCCACACCCTGTCCGAACGCGCCACGAGGGGGTACGAGGGGGCACGCGCCAGGGTGGCCCGTTTCCTNNNGCGGGAGATCGTTTTCGTCCGCGGCGCGACCGAGGCGATCAACCTCGTGGCGCAATCCTTTCTGGGCCCTCTCGTCCGGAAGGGGGAGGAAGTTCTCGTCACCGGGATGGAGCACCACGCCAACATCGTGCCATGGCAGATGGTTTGCGACCGCGCCGGGGCGAGGCTGAGAGTGGTGCCCGTGGACGCTGCGGGGGTGGCCGACCTGGAGGCCTACCGGGGGCTGCTTTCCCCCCGTACGCGCATGGTCGCCGTCACCCACGTGTCGAACGCCATCGGCACGGTCAATCCGGTCCGGGAAATGATCGCCACGGCGCACGCCGCGAACGTGCCGGTGCTCGTCGACGGGGCGCAGGCCGTCCCCCACATGAAGGTCGACGTCCAGGAGCTCGGTTGCGACTTCTACGTCTTTTCGGGCCACAAGGTGTACGGCCCCACCGGGATCGGCGCGCTCTACGGCAGGGCGGAGCACCTGGAGGCCATGCCCCCATGGCAGGGAGGCGGGGACATGATCCTGCGGGTGACGTTCGAGAAGACCACCTACAACGGGATCCCCCACAAGTTCGAGGCCGGAACGCCGGACATCGCCGGCGCGGTCGGTCTTCACGCGGCCCTCGACTACCTCGACGGGATCGGGCGGGAGGCCGTGGCCGCCCACGAGCGGGATCTGCTCGACTGCGCCGCGGACGCGGTCGGGGACATTCCCGGGGTCCGGATCGTGGGGACCGCCCCGAAGAAGGCGGCAATCCTGTCGTTCACCTTGGAAGGGGTGCACCCCCACGACCTGGCCACCATCCTGGACCACGAAGGGGTCGCCATTCGCGCGGGTCACCACTGCGCCATGCCGCTGATGGACGCCCTGGGGCTGCCCGCCACCGCGCGAGCCTCGTTCGGCCTCTACAATACCCATACCGACGTGGAGTCCCTCGTCCGGGGGATACGGACGGCGAGGGAGGTGTTCGCCTGATGCCGGACCTCCGTTCCCTGTACCAGGAGATCATCGTCGACCACAACCGGCGCCCGCGGAACTTTCACACTCTCCCGGACGCCAACAGGACGGCGGAGGGGAACAACCCGTTGTGCGGCGACCGCCTGACCGTTTACATGAAGGTGGAGGGGGGCGTCATCCGGGACATCGGGTTCGTCGGATCCGGTTGCGCCATTTCCACCGCTTCCGCCTCCCTCATGACGGAGTCGCTGCTAGGGAAGACCGAGCTGGAGGCGGACTCCATTTTCGGGGGGTTTCACGCCCTCGTCGCCGGGACAGGATCCGCCGCCCGTACCGGTCTGGGCAAGCTGGAGGCGTTCTCCGGGGTACGGGAGTTCCCCGCCCGGGTCAAATGCGCCACGCTGGCCTGGCACGCCGCCCGGGCCGCGATGAAGACCCCCGGAGGCACCGCCTCCACGGAATAGCCGGAACGGCCCGCTCCGCGACGTGCCTGTTTCCAAACAACGCTTTGCCTTGCAAACCGCGCCGGAAACAGCAATAATTTTCGGGTCCTGTACGGACAAATACACTCCGCAGCGTCCCTGTTCCCTCCCAGGTGGAGTCCCGTCCGGCGTTCGGAGTGGTCCAAGGAGATCGGAATGAACGCGATAAAGGCCCTATGCGCGGGAGTGACGCTTGTTCTGGGGATGATGCTGTCGGCGCCGTCGGCGGCCCGCGCGGACGCAGCGATCCGGCTCACCTACGCCAACTTCCCCCCTGCCGCGACGTTCCCCTGCGTCCAGATGGAGCACTGGGCGAAAGAGGTCGAAAAACGCACGGGCGGCAAGGTGAAGGTGCAGACCTTTCCCGGCGGGACGCTCCTTGCCGCAAAGAACATCCTGGACGGAGTGATCTCGGGACTCGCGGACATCGGTAACTTCGCCATGAGCTACCAGCCGGGACGGTTCCCGGTGTCGGAGGCAGTCGACCTGCCGCTGGGTTTCACGAGCGCGAAGGTGGCAAGCCTGACGCTCTACGACCTGATCGAGAAGTACCAGCCGAAGGAGTTCGAGAAGGTGAAGATCCTCACCCTGTTCACCTGCCCCCCGACCAACTTCATGACGAAGGCTCCGGTGAGATCGCTCGCCGACCTGAAGGGGATGGAACTCCGGGTCGCGGGTACGAGCGCCGAGGTCGTCAAACGCCTGGGCGGCGTCCCGGTGGCCATGCCCCAGTCGGAGACCCCCGAGGCGATCCAGAAGGGGGTCGTCAAGGGGATGGTTTCCTCGATGGAGATCCTCCAGGACTTCAAGTTCGCGGCGTACACGCCGTATGCCACCATCGCGAACCTTCCCGTCGTCACGTTCGCGGTCGTGATGAACCGGGAGAAGTGGGACTCCCTTCCCGCGGACGTGAGGAGGGTGCTCGACGACATGCGCCGGGAACAGGCGCTGTGGACGGGGAGCTACGTGGACGCCCACGTGACGGAGGCCCTGGACTGGTCCAGGAAGAACTACAACCACCAGGTGTTCACCCTGCCGGCGACGGACGCCGAGGCGGTGAGGAACCGGCTCAAGCCGATGGTGGACGAATACGTGAAGCGGGTCGCGGCGCTCGGCCTACCCGCCGAACAGATCGTCGCCGACGCCCTCGCGCTGAAGAAGAAGTACGAGCAGCAATACAAGTAGCCGGCACCCGCGATGGGCCTGGAACGGTTTTCCGCAGGACTGCGGAAGATCCTGATGGTCGCTGGGGGCGTGTCCCTCCTGGCGCTCACGCTCCTGGCGACCGCCAACGTCGCCCTGCGGATCCTCCGGGTCCCGGTGGGCGGGGCGTACGAGATCGTATCCTTCCTCGGTGCGATAGTGACCGCCGGCGCCCTCGGATTCACCCAGAAACGCAAGGACCACATCGTCGTGGACATCCTCTCCGACCGGTTCCCCGTCCCCGTGAAGCGGGCACTCGACCGGGTGAGCTACGCCATCATGTTCGTCCTGTTCTCCATCGTCTCGTGGCAGACCTTCGTGTACGGGATGAGGCTGCTCGCGACGGGCGAGCTCTCCGAAACGCTCCGGATCGCCTACTACCCGTTCGTGTTCGGGGTCTGCCTGGGATTCGCCGTCCTCGCGCTGACGATCCTGCTCGACCTGGTGGAAACCGTCTGGCCGGGCGGGGAGAGACCGTGAGCGGACCCGTGATCGGCGTGCTCGGGATCGCCGCGATGTTCGTCATCCTGTTCTCCCTGCGGATCCCCGCGGCGTTCACCATGGCCCTGGTCGGCTTCGCCGGGATCGCCCTCGTGACCTCCGTGGAGGCAGCCTTCGGGATCGTCGGCACCGAAATGTGGAACATCTTCTCCAGCTACGGGCTGACGGTGATCCCCCTGTTCATCCTGGTCGGGGAGATCGTCCACTACGCCGGGTACAACACCGGCCTCTACGACGCGACCTACAAGTGGTTCGGGCATTTCCGCGGCGGGCTCGCCATGACGACGATCATGGCCTCGGCTGCGTTCTCCGCCATCTCCGGCTCCAACACGGCCACGGCGGCGACGATGAGCGCCGTCGCGATCCCCGCCATGAAGGAGTACCGGTACCACCCGATGCTGAACGCCGGCTCGGTCGCCGCGGGGGCGACGCTGGGGGTCCTCATCCCGCCATCCATCGTGCTCGTGGTGTACGGTCTCTACACCGGACAGTCCATCGGCAAGCTGTTCTTCGGCAACATCATCCCCAGCGCCGTCCTGACCGTCGCCATCCTGGGGACGGTGGTCTGGATCTGCCGGGTGCACCCGGACTGGGGAGCCGCCGGGCCGCGGTTCACGTGGAAGGAACGGATCCGTGCGCTTCCCGAGGCGATCGACATCCTCGTGCTCTTCGGGATCATCATGTACGCCCTGTTCACGGGCGTCGTGACCGCCACGGAAGCCGCCGCCGTCAGCTGCTTCCTGGGGTTCGCCATCTGCCTCGCCCGGCGCAGGCTGACCTGGAGGAAATTCCTCGACTCTATGACCGACACCCTGCGCATCTCCTGCATGGTCTTCATGATCGTCGCGGGGGCGGTGATCTTCGCCCGGTTCCTGACGATCACCCGGCTCCCGTTCGAGGCCGCCGGGTGGATCCAGGCGCTCGCGCTCCCCCGATGGATGGTGCTCTGGGTGATCCTGCTCTGCTACATCGTCGGCGGATGCGTCATGGACGCCCTCGCGTTCCTGCTCGTCTCGCTTCCGATCTTCTACCCCCTGGTCATCCAGCTGGGGTACGACCCGGTCTGGTTCGGCCAGGTGATCACGATCGTCACGACAATGGGTTCCATCATGCCGCCCATCGGCATCTGCTGCTACGTCGTGTCCGGCATGTCCGGCATCCCCCTGGGAACCGTGTTCCGCGGCAGCTTCTACTACATGCCGTCCTACATCGTATCCATCATCATCCTCATGATCTCGCCGTACTGGACCGTGCTGGTCCTGTCCGACCTCGTGAAGTAGCGGCCGCGGTGTCTCCCGTGAAGCGCAGGATCCTCATGCTCGGGAACGAGGCGATGGCGCTCGCCCTGCTCGAGAACGGGTGCAGGGTCGCATCCTCCTACCCCGGAACGCCGGCTTCGGAAATCCTTTCCTCCGTGGCGAGGCTGGGGAAGGAGCGCGGCGTGCCCATGTACGCGGAGTGGGCGATCAACGAGAAGGTGGCGTTCGAGATCGCCTACACGGGGAGCCTGACGGGACTGCGCACCGCGGTCAGCATGAAGCAGGTGGGGCTGAACGTCGCATCCGATCCGCTGATGAGCGCCGCCTACACCGGGGTTTCGGGCGGCTTCCTCGTTATCAGCGCGGACGATCCCGGGCCCCACTCCTCGCAGACCGAACAGGACAGCCGGCTGATGGCCATGATGGCCAAGGTTCCCGTCCTGGACCCGGACTCGCCCGCGCACGCCATGGAACTGGTCGCGAGGGGGTACGAGCTCTCCGAGAGGTTCGGGATCCCGGTGATGCTGCGGCCCACCACCCGGGTGTGCCACGCCTGCCAGGACATACTGCCCGGCGAGGTCCTGCCGGCCCGGACGGAGGTCGAATTCCGGAAGAATCCCGACCGGTGGGCTGCGACACCCGGCTTCCGCCTGGAGTTGCACCGGGAACTGGCCGGCAAGCTCGACGCGATCGCCCGGTGGGAGCCGACCGCGCCGGTCCGCCTGAATCCCGGTGCGGCGGGCCTTCGGGCGGTGGTCGCCTGCGGGGTCGCGGCGTCGCACGCCAGGGAAATCCTCGCCGGTTCCGAACTGTGGCGAAGCGTGCCGTTCTACCAGGTGGTTCAGCCGTACCCCCTCCATACCGCGTTCATCTCCCGCATGCGCGAGAGCTACGAGGAGATCCTCGTGCTCGAGGAGACGGCAGGGGTCATCGAGATGCAGTTCCTCGACCGGATGCGCGTGCGCGGGAAGGCGACCGGCGCGGTGCCAGAGGTGGGGGAGCTGCTGCCGGATGCCGTGGAGCGGATCATCGCGCGGTTTGCGGGAGGCGAGGCCGGCGGGGAGGGAGAACCGGCGCCGGCAAAGGGGGGGAGGCGACCCACCCTCTGCGCCGGTTGTTCCCACCGCGCGAGCTTCTACGCCATCCGGAAGGCCGCACCCGGGGGGATCTACCCGAGCGACATCGGGTGCTACACGCTGGGCCTGAATCTCGGCGTCGTCGACACGGTCCTGTGCATGGGGGCCGCGGTCAGCCAGGCGGCGGGCTTCTACCAGGCGCATCGTCTCGCGGGAAAGACCGTGGACATCGTGGCTACGATCGGGGACTCCACGTTCTACCACGCGGGCATACCGCCCCTGATCGACGCCGTGGTGCAGGGGGCGCGGTTCGTCCTGGTGATCCTGGACAACTCCACGACGGCGATGACGGGGTTCCAGCCGACGGCCGCGACGGGCAGCGGGGCATCGGGGGAGCCAAGGGGCGCCGCGGACATGGAGGCGCTGGTGCGCGCCTGCGGCGTGGGATTCTGCAGGGTCGGGAAACCCAGCCGCCTGACAGAGTTCGTTGCACTGCTCGAGGAAGCCCTCGCATACAGCCGCGGGGGGGGGCCGGCGGTGGTCATCGCGAGGGAACCGTGCGTGATGGACAGGAGCCACGCGATCCGGCTGCCCGTGCCGGTGAGGGTCACGATCACCGACGACTGCACCGGCTGCCGGCACTGCACGACGCAGTTCGAGTGCCCGGCGCTCCTCTACGACGAGGCGGGGCAACGCGTCGTCATCGACGGCCTCCTGTGCACCGGGTGCGGAGTCTGCATCCACGTGTGCCCCCTCGAAGCGATCCGGTCGGAAGAGGGGAAGGGGGGGGACGGAGCGTGACGGCGGAGGGCCCGACGCGGGACGGGACGCCGGTGCGGGCGCAGATCCTCGTGAGCGGCGTGGGCGGGCAGGGGGTGCTGTTCGTCACCCGTCTCCTCGCGGACGTGGCGATCGGCCGTGGCCTGAACGTTCTCACCTCCGAGACGCACGGGATGGCGCAGCGGGGCGGGGTCGTCGTTTCCCACCTCAAGGCGGGCGATTTCCAAAGCCCCCTGATCCGCGAGGGCCATGCCGACGGACTCATCGTCCTCCGGGAGGAGAACCTCACGGCGCACTGCAGGTTCCTGAGCCCGGGAGGATGGGCGGTGGTGTGCGCCAGGGAGGCGCCGGGGGGGAAATTCCCCTTCCCGGTCCACGCGGTCGACTCCGAGGGAATCGCGCAACGGGCCGGGAACCCCCAGGGTGCGAACCTGGTGCTCCTCGGGTTCGCCCTCGCCCGGCTGGGCGCGGCGGACGACGGCGGGAAGGTATTCTGCACCGCGCAGGAGCTGCGGGAGGCGATCGCACGGCGGTTCGAAGGGAGGCGGGCACTCCTCGCGGCCTCCCTCGAAGCGCTGGACCTTGGAATGTCCCTCGGCAAGCGGTAAGGTAATCCCCGATGCTGATCCGGTTCCCGCCGAAATACCGCTCGCCCGCGGATCTGCCCCATCTCCAGCGGAACGGGTTGCAGTGGACGGTGTCCCACGCATTCCGCAACTCCCCGTTTTACCGGGACCGGATGGAGGCCGCGGGCGTGCGGCCGGAAGACATCCGGTCGATGGACGACCTTTCGAGGCTGCCCTTCACCACCGCGGAGGACCTCCGCGACGGCTACCCGTTTCCCCTTCTCTCGGTCGACTCCCGGGAGATCGTGCGGGTCCACTCGTCCTCCGGAACGACGGGAAAGCGGAAGATCCTGTGCTACACGCAGAAGGACATCGACGACTGGCTCTGCATGTTCGCCCGGTGCTACGAGATGGCGGGGCTTTCCCGGGAGGACCGGGTCCAGATCTGCGTGGGGTACGGCCTCTGGACGGCCGGGGCGGGGTTCCAGCTGGGCGCGGAGAAGTTCGGGGCGATGGCCATCCCGTCGGGTCCGGGGAACCTCGACCTCCAGTGCACGTTCCTCCTGGACCTCCAGACGACCGTCATCTGCTGCACCGCCTCGATGGGACTGCTCCTGGCGGAGGAGGTACACGCGCGCGGGATCCGGGACCGGCTTTCGCTGCGGAAGGTGATACTGGGGGCGGAGCGCGTCAGCGACGCCATGATCGCGACCATCAGGGATCTGCTGGGCGTGAAGGAGGTCTACGACATCCCGGGGCTCACCGAGGTGTACGGGCCGGGGACGGGTCTCTCCTGCCGGCACGAGTCCGGGATCCACTACTGGGCGGACTACTACATCCTGGAGCTGCTCGACCCGGACACCTTGGAACCGGTGGCCCCGGGCGAGGTCGGGGAAATGGTGTACACCACCCTCGGCAAGGAAGCGGCCCCGCTCATCCGGTACCGTTCGCGCGACCTGACACGCCTCATCGGGGGGGAGTGCCCGTGCGGGTGCATCCTGCCGCGGCACGACCGGATCCTCGGGCGCTCCGACGACATGATCGTCTTCCGGGGAGTGAACATCTACCCCGGACAGGTGGACGAGGTGCTGTCGCGGGTGGGCGGCGCCGGCAGCGAGTACCAGGCCCACTTCGAACGGCGGGAGGACGGGAAGGATCACATGATCCTCAAGGTGGAGCGCGCGGGCGCCGTCGGGGAGTCCGCGGAAGACGCCATGGCCAGGGAGATCGCCAGCGGGATCAAGCACAACCTCATGGTTTCGTGCCAGGTGGAAATACTCCCATACGGGTCCCTGCCGCGTTCGGAGAGAAAGACCCGACGGGTATTCGACAGCCGCTCCTACTAGCGGTATATTTGACGGATCGGTAGCCCACAACCAGGGGGTCCCCCATGCCGCAACCCGGGCCGATCCTGATCGTCGACGACGAGGCCAGCATCCGGAAATCGCTCGAGGGGGTGCTGAGCGACGAGGGCTATACCTGCGCGCTCGCCGCCGACGGCGCCGATGCGCTCTCCCAGCTCCGGTCCCTGCAGCCGTCCCTCGTGCTCCTCGACATCTGGATGCCGGGAATGGACGGGATCGAGACGCTCCGGCGCATCAAGGAAGTGCAGCCCGCTACGCCGGTGATCATGATGAGCGGGCACGCGACCATTTCCACCGCCATCAAGGCGACGAAGGTCGGCGCCTCCGATTTCATCGAGAAGCCGCTGGAGCTCGAACTCGTGCTGGGCGCGATCCGCCGGGCCCTCGGGATCCAGGAAGGCGTTCCGGTCGGCCCGGAAGGGGATGGAGCTGCCTCCCCGACGGAGGTTCGGCAGGCGGGGGGCGCCACGAAACTGCATCCCGTGGCGTTCGAGAAACAGACGTTGCGCGGCGCCCTCATGCCGCAACGGACGCTCGCCCGCAGCGCGGTGATGTACGGCCAGGGGCTGCACTCCGGGAAGAAAAGCGGCCTGATTCTCGAACCGCTGGGTCCCGGCTCGGGAATCCACTTCGTGGGTGTCTCCGACCACCCGTCGGTTCCGGCGCACCTGGATTACGTCGGGTCGACAGGGTACGCCACGACGATCCGCCTCGGAAGCACGCAGGTCGCGACCATCGAGCACGTCATGTCCGCGCTCAACGCCTACGGGGTCAGCAATCTCCTCATCAAGTGCAACGGCGAGGTCCCCGTCCTGGACGGATCGTCCGTGGAGTTCTGCTCCCTGTTCGAGGAGGTCGGCTTCGAGAACCAGGCCGGGGAGTGGCACCAGATCGTGGTGAAGGAGCCTCTCCGGGTCGATGCGGGAAAGGCGTCGATCCTCCTTACGCCGTGCGACGGTTTCGAGATCGATTACACCCTCGATTACCCGGCGCCGGTCGGCAGGCAGCGCTTCGTGTTCCGCCTCGACGACCCTGCGGCCTACCGGAAGGAGATCGCCCCGGCGCGGACCTTCGGGTTCGCGAGGGATATCGGGATGCTGCAGAAGCAGGGGTTGGCCCTGGGCGGCCGATTCGACAACTTCGTGCTGTTCGGGGAGGACGGGCCGATCAACGACGCCCTCCGGTTCCCGGACGAACCGGTGCGCCACAAGATCCTGGACGCCATCGGCGACCTGTATCTGCTCGGCCGCCGTTTGCAGGCGAGGGTGGTCGCGAACATGACGGGGCATTCCCAGAACATCGCCGTGCTGAAAAAGGTGCGGGAATTGCTGTGAACCACCCCGGGTAAGAGCCGTTCCCCCCTACCGCGACCCCGGTTCCCCCACGATCACCGCGAAGTACGTTCCCCGTATCCCGATGGTGGCCACCGGCGTGTCGAAACGCACCGACTGTGGCGCCAGCTTCCCGATGAGGCCGGAGATGTAGGCCATGGTCCCGCTGGAGATGCGGGCCAGCAGGCCCAGCTTCCCCTCGCGAGGCGAGTAGAGGAAGCTCCGGATGACGAGGCTGCTCCCGGGTCCGAGGGACAGGGTCGAATTGTCCCGGAGGATGATGCCCATCGATCCGTCGAACCCGGTGCTCAGGGTGTCGCCGGCCTGAAGCTTTGTCCCGGGGGCGGCCGGCAGGGCCTGATCCCCGCGGGTGACGGTCGCAGTGCCCGTGGAGTTCCGGACCACGCCGATGGTGTCCTGCACGTCGTAGGGGAGGCTCCACCCCGCGGCGGGCAACGCAAGCAGGAAGATCGCGAAGAGCAGCGTTTGCATCGTCCCTTTCCTTGTCCTTGAAGTCAGCATGCGGTTCTCCTTGCCCGAAAGTTTCCCCACCTGCCCTTGTACATGAAAAATGCATGCCAAGGGTCTCTGTATTTATAATGATAATAATATCAACACGTTGCCTGGAATTGTCGGAGGGCGGGGTGACAATATGCGGCGGGAACCAGGAATGCCCACGAGTTAGTGACAAAAAACGTCACGTGCGGCGGGGTGAGCGTGGTCGCGCGGTAGTCCGTGATTTTCTTCTCCCTGTAAGGTCCCGGGCGATCCCTCGACTAAAATTGCAGAAGATGCGCACAACGCCTCAATGGAGGGTGAAGGGGATGAAGACGATCTGGGATTATCCGATGGGAAGGGGGGAGTTCCTCCGGTACGGGCTGGCGGCTGCAGGCTGGCTCCTGGTCGGGAGCGCCGCGGTTCCGGGCGGGTCCGCGGCCGGCCAGCAGACCGGGAAACCCGGCGGTCCGGGGGAATCGCGCACCGTGAAGGTCTATTCCGTCGAGAAAGGGGGGTACATCGTGGCGGACAGGGTGGTCAAGAGCGACGCCGAATGGAGGAAGATCCTCACCCCGGAGCAGTACCAGGTGACCCGGAAGAAGGGAACCGAGAGGGCCTTCACGGGGAAATACTGGAACGAACACGGAACGGGCGTGTACCGGTGCGTCTGCTGCGGAAACGACCTGTTCTCCTCGGGCACCCAGTTCGATTCGGGGACGGGGTGGCCGAGTTTCTACGCCCCCGTCGCGCCGGAGAACGTCCGGACCGAGGAGGACAACAGTTTCTTCTCGCGGCGGACCGAGGTGCTGTGCAGCCGGTGCGACTCCCACCTCGGGCACGTCTTCCCCGACGGGCCGAAACCAACGGGTTTGCGGTACTGCATGAACTCCGCGTCCCTGGACTTCGTCCCGGTAGGCCCGCCGCCAGGCGATGAGGGCAAGGGGAAGAAGTCGTGACGGGGGTGTGGAGCGAGGAACGGATTCAATGAGATGCCGGGAAACGGCGGGTATCGCGGTGGCGGTCATGGCGCTCCTCGCTGCCGTGGCCGTCGCGAGCCCGCGGGACGTCGGGACGGGGAGGGATTCCATGACCGGATTCAACGACACGCCGGGAGCGATCCGACCGGCCCTGCCGGACATCGACCGGCGGATCCCCGCGCGGACGGAGACGGCGACGTTCGCACTGGGGTGATTCTGGGGGCCGGACTCCCGGTTCGGGAGTCTCCCCGGAGTCGTCCGCACCCGGGTCGGGTACACGGGAGGTACCACCGCGGCACCGACGTACCATGGCCTCGGGGACCACACCGAGTCGATCCAGGTCGATTACGATCCGTCCAGGATCACATACGCGCAGTTGCTGGATGTCTTCTGGTTGGCCCACGGTCTCCGGCAGCTTCCCCGGAGCCGGCAATACAGGGCCGCGGTCTTCTTTCACGACGAGGGACAGAGGCGGGAGGCGGTTCGGACGCGGGACCGGGAATCCGCAAGGATCCGCGGGACGGTCCACACCGGGATCCTGCCCGCCAGCCCGTTTTACCGCGCGGAAGGGTACCACCAGAAATACGCGCTTCGGGGAAACGAGGAACTGGCGCGAGAGATCCTGGCGATCTACCCGAAGGAAGCGGACCTGGTCGACTCGACGGCGGCTGCACGGATCAACGGCTACGTAGCGGGGTACGGCGACCTCCGCCAGCTGCGTGAGGAATGGGGCACCCTCGGCTTGTCGGGACCCGGCGGAAGGCGTCTCTGGGAGACCGTCCGCGGGTTCGAGGCGCGACGGGGAAACCGGGAAGCACAGGGGATGGCCTGCCCGGTCGATTAACCTCCCCGGAGTTCGCGGAGGAATGCCGCCATCGCCAGAAGGACCCCTTCCGGCTGGTCCCGGTGCGGGCTGTGCCCGCACAGCGCGAACACGCATCGGCGGACCGGGCCGCCGCACCCGCGCTCGATCGACTCCACCTGAAGGAGGGTTCCGTACGGGTCGTCGGTTCCCTGGACCACAAGTACGGGGACGGTGACGGCGGGCAGGCGATCCTCGATGTTCCATGCGCGGAATCCGGGATCCAGCCAGGCCCGGTTCCAGCCCCAGAAGGCGCACTCCACGTTCGGCCCGTGGTACCTCGCCAGCCTCCCGCGCAGGTCGCCGTGCAGGTATTCCTCGCGCGCCTGCCCGATGGCGCGCACGGTGATCTCCTCGCAGAAGACGTGCGGCGCCTCGAGCAGCAGTCCGCGCACCCGCGGCACGGCCCGCGGCGTCGAGGCGTGCAGCAGCGCGATGGATCCGCCGTCGCTGTGCCCGACGAGATACGCCGTGCGGACCCCCGCGGCGTCGAGAACCTCGGGAAGTCCGGTGTACCCTTCCTCGTGCATGTAGGTGAGAGGCCTCGGAAGGGGGACGGGGTCGGAACCGCCGTACCCGATGCGGCTGTAGACGAGGGCGCCGCATCCGGCCTCCCGGGCGAGATCCGCGGGAAATCCGCGCCAGGTCGCTGCGCATCCGATCCCGTCGTGCAGGAAGACGAGTGTGGGAGCGTCGCCCGGGGCGGGTCCGTGCCAGGCGACCTCGATGCGGCGGCCGCCCGCGGAGATCGTTTCGACCATCTCTCCCGCTTCCTCCGGCAAGATGGAACTGCGTGCACGGGATTTATAACATAGCCGGAGACTCCCGGGCACGACGCAACCCGTCCTGGAAACACGCCGGGTATCGTATACTTCCAGGAAAGGACGGAATCCGGAGCCGGCGGAAAGCGGGACCGGCGACAGGAGGGACCGGCGATGATACAGGGGCCTATGGGAAAAAGCCGTCTCGTGGTGTCCAGGATGGGCCTGGGGTGCATGGGGATGTCGGAATTCTACGGCCCGGCGGACGAGGGGGAGTCGATCCGGACGATCCACCGCGCCATGGACATGGGGATGAACTTTCTCGACACGGCGGACGTGTACGGACTCGGGCGCAACGAGGAACTGGTGGGCAAGGCGATCCGGGACCGGCGGGGAGATGCGGTTGTGGCGACGAAATTCGGGAATGTGCGCGGGGTGGACGGAAGCTGGCTGGGGGTAAACGGCAAGCCGGATTACGTCCGTTCCAGCTGCGAAGCCAGCCTGCGCCGCCTCGGGGTGGAGGTCATCGACCTGTACTACCAGCACAGGGTCGACCCCGCCACCCCCATCGAGGAGACGGTGGGGGCCATGGCGGATCTCGTCCGGCAGGGGAAGGTCCGTTTCCTGGGGTTGTCCGAAGCGGCTCCCGCGTCGATCCGCAAGGCGTGCGCCGTTCACCCGATCGCGGCGTTGCAGACGGAATACTCGCTGTGGACACGCGAGCCCGAGGCGGAGGTGATCCCGGTCTGCCGGGAACTGGGCGTCGGGTTCGTGGCGTACAGCCCGCTGGGCAGGGGGATATTCAGCGGCCGGTTCCGGGGCCCGGAAGACATCGCGGCGGGGGACTACCGCCGGAACTCGCCGCGTTTCATGGGGGAGAATCTCGTCCACAACCTGTCGCTCGTGGAACGTCTCGAGGGGATCGCGGCGGGGAAGAAGTGCCGGTCTTCCCAACTCGCGCTGGCGTGGCTGCTCGCCAGGGGTCAGGACATCTTTCCGATCCCCGGAACCAAGCGAGTGGACCGCCTGGAGGAAAACGCCGCCGCCGCGGATCTCGAACTGTCGGCGGAGGAGATCGCCCGGCTTGACGCGGCGTTTCCCGTGGGGGCCGCGAGGGGAACCCGATACCCCGAGCAGGCGATGAAAGCGGTGTCCCGTTAGGGGGGGGGATTGAGATCGACGACCGTGTTCCAATGGGTCTTCGCCGGTGCGGTCACCCTGTCCCTGGGGGTTCCGTTCATGGTCGCGGGGTGCCTGCAGACGGGTATGACCCGGAAGGGACGGGTATTCCGCACACTTTCGAAAATCTACTCCAGAATCCTGTTCGGCGCGTTCCGGGTCCGGGTCGTGCCCCGCGGGCTCGAACGGATCGACCCCCGGCAGGCGTACGTCTTCATGGCCAACCACGCCTCCATCGCGGACCCCCTCGCGGTGGCGACCGCCATCCCCCACCCCCTCCATTTCGTGTTCAAGCGGGAGTTCGCGCGGATTCCGGTATTCGGCTGGGCGCTGCTGTCCCTCGGGCAGATCATGGTCGACCGGGAGGACCGGGAGCAGGCGAAGGCCGCGCTCGCCGGCGCGGCGTCCGGGCTCACCGGGAACAGTTCCGTCATCATCTTCCCGGAGGGGTGGGTCAGCCGGGACGGAACGCTCCAGCCGCTGAAAAAAGGCGGATTTCACCTCGCGCTCCGGATGGGCCTGCCGATCGTCCCGCTGCGGATCGAAGGCGCCCGGGAGGTCTGTCCCCCCGGCGGGTCGGGGCATTTCCATCCCGGGGTCGTGTCGGTCGAGGCCTTCCCGCCGATCCCGGTCCGTGGCGGCACGGAAGCGGATATTCCCGCCCTGATGGAGAGCGTGACCCGGTTCCTCACGATTCCCCGGGGCAAGCCCGCCGGCCTTCCCCTTTGACCGGGGCGGGCGGGTCTGCCTATACTGGGACCGTCGGCGACCTGTCGTCCATCCTCCTTCCCGGCACCGCCCGCACCCGGGCGGCTCCGGCCGGAAACCCTATGCGACCCGAATCCGCGGGCCGGCAAGGTCCGCGTCGGGACAGGAGGCGCGCATGGCGATCCCCGTTCGGTTGGCGCAATTCCTCGAAACGCGGAATATCCCCTGCCGGGTCGAAACCCACCCCGAGGCGTTCACGGCGCAACAGGTGGCCCAGGCGTCCCACGTGCCCGGCCGGGCCTTCGCCAAGTCCGTCCTCCTGTCCGTGGACGGGAAGATCTGGATGGCCGTACTGCCGGCCACGGAGCGGGTCGACATGGGCCGGGTGAGCCGCTGTCTGGCGGCCCGTAAGGTCCGGATGGCGACGGAGGCCGAGTTCGCCCCGATCTTCCCGGACTGTGACCTCGGGGCCATGCCGATTTTCGGCTCCCTGTACGGGGTCCCCGTGATCGTCTCCCACGAACTGCTGGAGGGGGGAGAGATCGCCTTCACTGCGGGGACCCACCGGGACGTGATCCGGATGCGGACGAAGGATTATCTCGAGGCCGAGCGGCCGCAGGTGTGCGGGCGGGAGGAGATCCTGGCCTGATCGGGACGCCATGCCCGTGCCCGTCGAGGGATACAGGGGAGCGGCCGACGCGATCCGGAATGCGAAGGTCCTGATCGTCACGTCGGGAGCCGGCATGGGGGTGGACTCCGGGCTGCCCGATTTCCGCGGCGAGAAGGGGTTCTGGAACGCGTACCCGGCCTACGAGCGGCTTGGCCTGACGTTCGTGGAGGCGGCCAACCCGGCCCATTTCGAGGAAGACCCGGAATTCGGGTGGGGGTTCTACGGACACCGCACCCACCTCTACCGCGATACGGAGCCGCACGGGGGGTTCGGGATCCTCAAGCGGTGGATCGATCGGTTCCATCTCGACCATTTCATCGTCACATCCAACGTGGACGGCCATTTCCAGAAAGCCGGGTTCGACGAGCGGAGGATCCTGGAGGTACACGGGTCCATCCACCACCTGCAGTGTCTGAGGCCCTGTTCCGGGGCGATCTGGCCAAACCGCGAGGAGATTCCGGTCGACCACGGGACCATGCGGGCGGCGCGGGTTCCCCGCTGCATCCGGTGCGGCGATGTGGCGAGGCCCAACGTCCTGATGTTCGGCGATTTTTCCTGGATCGGCGACCGGACCGGCCGGCAGGAAAGCCGGTTCGGGACGTTCCTGGAGGAGAGCAGGGGGTATCGGACCGCGGTCGTCGAACTTGGGGCAGGCACATCCATTCCGACCATACGGAACCTGAGCGAGCGGCTCGGACGCCGCACGGGGGTGACCGTCGTCCGGGTCAACCCGCGGGAACCCTGGATCGACGCCCCCCACCTGCCGATCCCCGACGGCGCGCTGGCTGCCCTCCGCGGGATCGACGCCGCGCTCGCGGAAGTGGAACAGGGTCAGGCCGCCACGCGTTTGGAGCCGGAATAGCATTTCCTAAACGTTGAACATTTCATCACCCGCGTGATTTCCCATCTTGATCGCCCCCTTCCACTGTGTATAATGTATACAGTATACAGAAGGGAGGGGGGTGGCGACCACGCGATGGGCTGACAGCATCGAGCTCAAATTCGTCCTGTTCGTGGCCGCTTCCGCCATCCTGGTCAATGGCATCTTCGGCTACATCAGCCTCTCCCTCCAGGAAGACCGCCTCAACATGATCATGCTGAGCAATGCCCACCACCTCAGCGAGACGATCGAAAAGTCCATCCAGATCGACATGATGGAGAACCGCAAGCACGAGGCCTACCGGATCATGGGGACGATCGGGAACCAGAAGGGGATCGAGAAGGTCCGGATCTACAACCCGGAAGGGGTCATCCTGTTTTCCACGGACAACAACGAAATCTCCACGATGGTGGACAAGAAGGCGGAGGCCTGCTACGCCTGCCACTCCGAGGCGAAGCCGCTCGAGCGGCTTACCTCTTCCGCGCGCAGCCGGATCTTCTCCTCCGGCCGGGGCCACCGGGTCCTGGGGATCATCAACCCCCTCTACAACACCACCGAAAAGGCGTGCTCCACGGCGGATTGCCACTTTCATTCCGCCGACCAGAAGGTCCTCGGGGTGATCGACATCACGATGTCGCTCGACGAGGTGGACCGGGAGATCGCCAAAGCCCGGAACGAGACGATCCTCTTCAATTTTCTGCTCATCCTGGGGGTCTCGGCGAGCGTCGTGGCGATCTTCATGCGGTTCGTCGGAAGGCCCGTGAAGGAGCTCGTCCGGGGGACGAACTGGATCGCCGGCGGCGACCTCACCCACGTCATCCCGGTGAAGACGGACGACGAGATGGGGCACCTCGCCGAATCCTTCAACGCCATGACGGAGAGCCTCCGGAACGCCAACGAGGAAATCCACGGGCTGATCAAGAACCTCGAGGAGAAGGTCGAGGAGAGGACGCAGGAGCTCAAGGACGCCCAGGAGCAGCTCCTCCAGAGCGAGAAACTCGCGGCGGTCGGAAAAATCGCGGCGACGGTGGCCCACGAGATCAACAACCCGCTGGCGGGGGTGTTCACCTACATCAAGCTCATGGAGCGTCGTCTCGAGAGGGGCCAGTACGGGGAAGGGGATGTGGAGAAGTTCCGGGAGTACCTGGCCACCATGGGCCGGGAGGTCGAGCGGACCAGCGCGATCGTCCACAACCTCCTGGACCTCACCCGGCAGCGGGAGCCCAGCAAGAAGCCGTGCGACATCAACCGGCTCATCGATGAGTCGCTCGTCATCGTGCAGAACAAGCTCAAGCTCCACAACGTCGAAGTGGAGAAGCGGATGGAGCTGCTCCAGAACGTGGAAGCGGACCCCTCCCAGATGAAGCAGGTGTTCATCAACGTCATGGTCAACGCCGCCGAAGCGATGCAGGAGGGGGGGCGGCTCACCATCCGCACCTTCCGGGACCCGGACCGCAACAACGCGGTCCTCGAGTTCGAGGACACCGGGGTCGGGATCCCGCCGGACATCATGTCCAAGATTTTCGACCCCTTTTACACGACCAAGGAGAAGGGGACGGGCCTGGGGCTCTCCGTCGTCTCCGGCATCGTCAAGCGGCACGGGGGCCAGGTGGAAGTAAAGAGCGACACGGGGAGCGGGACGCTCATCCGCATCATCCTCCCCGTCCAATGAAGGGAAGAGGGCCATCGGGGGGATCCTCTACATCCAACCCGTCGGAGGGATCGACGAGGCGGTCCTTGCGTGGCTGACGCGGGACGTCGAGTTGGCCCTTGAGGTGACCGTGAAGACCGCAGGCGACGTGCCGATCCCGGACCACAGCTTCGAGGCGGAACGCAACCAGTACCACTCCACCAAGATCCTGAAGGAGCTCGTCCGGGGCGCCCCGCCCGACTCCCTCAAGGTCCTGGGGGTGATCGAGAAGGACCTCTGCATCCCGATCCTGACGTTCGTTTACGGGGAGGCCCAGCTGAACGGCATCGGCGCACTGGTTTCCCTCGCGCGGCTGCGGCAGGAGTTCTACGGCGCCCAGCCGGACGACGACATCTTCCGGGAACGTCTCCACAAGGAGGCGCTCCACGAGCTGGGCCACACCTTCGGCCTGATCCACTGCTCGCTCGTCGAATGCCTCATGTACCTCTCGAACACGATCCTCGACGTCGACCGCAAGGGCCGGGCCTTCTGCCGGCATTGCCAGCGCGCCCTCAACTCCAAAATCGAGCCGGGGAGGGTTTCCAAATGGACCGGAAGGTGAACATTCTCGTCGTCGACGATGAGGAAATCGTCCGCGATTCCCTGAGCAGCTGGCTGATCGACGACGGCTATGAGGTAGCGGCGGCGGAGAACGGGACGAAGGCGCTCGAGATCTTTCCGTCCCGGGAGTGGGACCTCTGCCTCGTCGATCTCAAGATGCCGGGGATCGACGGCATCCAGCTCATGGAGGAATTCAAGCGGCAGGTCCCCGACCAGCTCGTCATCATCATGACCGCGTTCGCCACGGTCGACACGGCCGTGAAGGCGATGAAGGAAGGCGCATACGACTACATGGTCAAGCCGTTCAACCCCGAAGACCTCTCGATCACGATCCGGAAGATCATCGAGCACCAGAAGCTCGTCCGGGAGAACATCTTCCTGCGCAAGGAGCTCAAGAAGCAGTACCGGCTCCACGACATGATCAGCAAGAACCACAAGATCCTGGAGATCTTCGACCTCGTGCGGACCGTCGCCAAGAGCAACTCCACCGTGCTGATCCAGGGCGAGAGCGGGACGGGCAAGGAGCTTCTGGCGCGCGCGATCCACGAGGAGAGCCTGCGGCGGGAGGCCCCCTTCATCTCGGTGTCCTGCGCCTCGCTGACGGAGACCCTGTTGGAGAGCGAGCTGTTCGGCTACGAGAAGGGCGCCTTTACCGGGGCCGACTCGCTCAAGCGCGGAAAGCTCGAACTGGCGCAGGACGGCACGCTGTTCCTGGACGAGATCGGCGACATCAGCCTCAAGCTGCAGATGGACCTGCTGCGCGTCCTCGAGCAGAAGGAGTTCCGGCGGGTCGGAGGCTCGGGGCTGATCACGATCACCTCCCGCATCCTTGCCGCCACGAACCGGGACCTCAAGAAGGCGATCGAGGAGGGGAAGTTCCGAAACGATCTCTTCTACCGCCTGAACGTGATCTCCATCCACCTCCCGCCGTTGCGGGAGCGGAAGGAGGACGTCCCCCTGCTGGTGGAGCACTTCATCGACCGGTTCAACATCGAGATGGACAAGAAGGTGGAAGGGGTCTCCGACGGCGCCATGCGGGTCCTCATGGAGCACGACTGGCCGGGGAACGCCAGGGAGTTGCGCAATGTCATCGAGCGGGCGATGGTGGTGGCCAAGGACACCCGGATCTCCGAAGCCGACATCAGCCTCCCGGCCTCGCGGAAGGAAGGAACGAACGGCAAGTCCCTGGGCGACATCGAGAAGGACCACATCCTCCGGATCCTGGTGGAGAACCGGTGGAACATCATCCGGTCCGCCCAGGTGCTGGGGATCGACCGGGTCACGCTCTACAACAAGATCAAGAAGTACGAGCTGAAAAAAGAGGTCGGGGCATGAGGGAAGGAACACCGGAACGGGCGAGACATCGAACACCCGCACAGGAGGGAACCAGACGATGAGCATGAACCGAAGGAACTTTCTGAAGGTGGCAGGGGCGGCCGGGTGCACCCTGCTCGCAGCGAATTCCAGACCATCGGGCGCCGCCACGGTGAAGCCGGCGGAAAAGGACGTCGGGGAGTTCTACGGGATGCTGAACGACACGACCAAGTGCATCGGCTGCCGTGCCTGCGAAGAGGCGTGCAACCGGCAGAACCTGCTCCCCCCGCCGAAGGAGCCCTTCTCCGACGAGAAGGTCCTCGACCGGATGCGGGACACGACCCCGGACGCTTTCACCGTCGTCAACAGGATTCCGAACGGGAAGGAACCAGGCCAGCCCGCCTTCGTCCGCAAGCAGTGCATGCATTGCGCGCAGCCGGCCTGCGCAACGGCCTGCCTGACCAAGGCGCTCGAGAAGACGCACGAGGGGATGGTGAAATACAACCCGGAACGGTGCATGGGGTGCCGCTTCTGCATGCTATCCTGCCCCTTCGACGCCCCGAAGTACCAGTACGACAGCCCCAGCCCGTTCGTCCGCAAGTGCGTCTTCTGCTACGACCGCGTCGTGAAGGGGGAGCAGCCGGCCTGCTCCGAGGCGTGCCCCACAGGGGCGTCGCTCTTCGGGACGCGCCGGAAACTGGTGGAGATCGCCAAGCAGCGGGTGGCCACGAACCCCGGGAAGTACCATTCGTACATCTACGGGGAGCACGAGGCCGGCGGCACCTCGTGGATGTTCATCGGGGCCGTGCCACCGGCCCAGCTCGGCCTCCGCGACAACGTCGGGACGGCCTCGTACCCCGAGAAGACCTCCGGGTTTCTCTACGCCGTGCCCCACATCTTCATTTTGTGGCCCACCCTGCTGTTCGGCCTGAGCTACCTGACCTCCCAGAAAAGCGAGAAGGAGGACGGACATGGAAAGGAATAACACCGCCGCCCTGCCCCTGTCCCACTCCCCAACGGGAGCGGACACCGTAAAGGGGTTCCTGCGCTTCGTCCTCCAGGAGCTCAAGCCCAAGGGGAAGATCCTGACGCCCTTCAACATCATCAGCGGTGCGATCATCGCGGGCGGGCTCGTGCTGATCGTCATTCGCTTCGCCTTCGGGCTCGCCTCCGTCACGAACCTCTCCCAGGAATACCCCTGGGGAATCTGGATCGGCTTCGACGTCGTGACGGGCGTGGCGTTCGCCGGCGGCGCGTACACGCTGTGCTTCGTCGTCCACATACTGAACTTCAAGAAGTACGAGCCGATCCTGCGGGCTACCGTCCTCAACGGGTTCCTTGCATACTGCTTCTACGCCGGCGCACTGCTGCTGGACCTGGGACGGCCCTGGAACGTCATCAACCCGATCATCGGGAACGCCTTCGGCTACAGCTCGGTCCTGTTCCTGGTGGCTTGGCACTTCCTGCTGTACACGATCTGCCAGTTCGTGGAGGTCTTCCCGGCGGTCACCGAGTGGCTGTACTGGCCGAAGATCCGCAAGTATGCCAAGCTCTGCACCACCGGCGCCGTCATCTTCGGAATCACGCTCTCCACGCTCCACCAGTCGGGGCTGGGTGCCCTGTACCTGATGGCCTCCAACAAGATCCACCCGCTGTGGTACTCGACCAACATCCCGCTCCTGTTCTTCGTGTCGAGCATCTTCGCGGGGATGTCCATGGTGATCGCGGAGAGCACGATCAGCCACCGGGTCTTCCGGGACCAGATCGATCCCCGCCACCACGCCTCCTTCGACGACATTCTCCTGGGGCTGGCCAAGGGCGCCCTCGGCGCGCTCTTCGCCTATTTCTTCCTCAAGATGATCGACCTGATACACGGGCAGCAGTTCGGCCTGCTGGCCACCCCCATGGGGTACTGGTACCTCGTGGAGATGATCGGAGGGATCCTGATCCCGATGGTCCTCTTCACGGTCGCCATCCTCCGGAACAACGTGCGCCTCGTGCAGATCACCGCCGTCATCACGGCGGTCGGGGTGATCCTCAACCGCCTCAACGTCTCTGTGATCGCCTTCAAGTGGTACTCGGCCAACCGGTACTACCCCACATGGATGGAGATCTGGGTTACCGCCGCGGTCATCTGCATGGAGATCTGGGCGTTCCGGTGGATCGTGGCCAGGATGCCGATCATGCGGGAGCACCCCGAGTTCCCGGAGGAAGAAGCCGGGCAGAAGGCAGCGGAGGTCGTGCAGTGGAAGACTTCCGATATTTGATGACCCCCGCACAGGGGGAATAACGGCAGGCAAGGCCCCCCCGGGTATTCCCGGGGGGGCCGCTCATTTTTACGGGAAGGAAACGAGAGCGGAAATAGATGCGAGGGTGCGGGGGAGGCGACCGGGCTGCCGTGAAAGACATGTAGAGGATCTCGCCGCACCGGCGAATTCTTCAACATCCTATCTCCCCGATAATCCGTCCGAAAACGAATAATGCCCGAAAACCCGTAGAGAAATTCAACAGGGCCGGCCAATCATCCGCTATGACGTCCCGTGCCCGGGGTCAGAGTTTCCCCTTTCGTTCCGCTTCATTGGGAGACTCCTCGGGCGGTTCTCCGCCGTTGGCCCGGAGGTTGCTCTATAAGAAGACAGAAAAACGAGGAGGTGACGCCATGTTCTACCTCATCATCCCCATCGTCTTCGTCGCCATGCTCCTTGCCAACATCATCCGCCCGGCGTGCCGGCCGAGCTAGCCCAGAAGGGAGGCTGCCATGGGTGCGGGAAAATGCCCGTTTCTCGAAATGACCACCGTCTTTTTCTGCAAGGCGTACCCCACGAAGAAGATCCCGGTGGGGAAGGGCGCCGCCCAGAAGAGCCCGTGCAGCACCCCCGGCTACTCCGACTGCGGCCTCTTCAAGGAACGCACCGCACCCGAGAAGGACGTGGAGCACATCCGCGGCTTCCTCCTCAAGACGGATTGCTTCTTCCACCCCCGGCACGTGTGGCTCTCGATCGGCAAGAACAACGAGAACGAGGTGCGGCTGGGGGTCGACGACTTCACCCAGAAGCTCGTCGGGCCGATCGACCGCGTCTCGGTCCCTCCGGAGGGGACGGCGGTGAAAGAGAACGGCGTCTGTTTCCTCCTGCAATCCGGGGAGCGGGTGGTCAAGATGGTCGCGCCGGCGGACGGCGTGATCCATACGATCAACCCCAAGGTCGCCGCGCACCCGGCCCTGATCAACCACGACCCCTACAACGAGGGGTGGATCCTCTCGATGCACCTCACGGGCGAAGGGATCAAGGGGCTGTATTACGGCAACAGCGCGAGGCGCTGGCTGGACTGGGAGGGAGAGCGGCTGAAGAGGATGTTCGCATCCGACCTGGGGCTCACCGCGACGGACGGCGGCGAGCCGGTTGATGGGTTCGGGGGTCGGCTGAGCGAATCGCAGTGGGGCAGGATCGTAAACCAGTTCCTCGGATAAGGAAGGAGGTATCGACATGACCGTTCTACTCGCCACTCTGATGATTGCGGCGTTCCTGACGGCGGACTACGCGCTGGAGGCCCGCAGGAAGCGGCAGGCGGCCGCGTCCGCCCTCTTCCACCGGGGCCACACGTGGGCGCTCCCGGCGGCCCGGGGGTTCGCGCGGGTGGGGATCGACGATTTCGCCCGGCAGGTCGTGGGGACGATCGACCGGATCGAGTTCCCCGAGCCGGGCAAGGAGGTCCGGCAGGGCGACGCGCTCTTCACCGTCGTCCGCGGCAACCGGAAGATCGACTTCGTCGC
>JAGGAJ010000177.1 GCA_017889845.1 Deltaproteobacteria bacterium | reverse complement strand
AGAACCGGGACGTACCTAGAACTCCCACAGAAGCGGGACAGTCATGGGTCATTCGGTAACTTGAACCGGAAAGGTGAAGACTGTCCCAGATTTGTTGGAGTTCTAGGTACGTCCCGGTTCTGGGGTGGGCTTCTTTGGGGTTGGAGGTTCTGGGGTGGGCTTCTTTGGGGTTGGAGGTTCTGGGGTGGGCTTCTTTGGGGTTGGAGGTTCTGGGGTGTTGAAGTGGCGCCAGGCGGCTTTGACGAGGGACGGGTCGGAGAGCAGATCGTACCCGGTGAGGGCGAGCGCCCGGATCCCTTCCATCATCCCGTCGATGCCGGACGGTTTCGTGGTGGCCTCGGCGAAGGCGCGGGTGTGGATCTCGATCCGCTCCCCCGAAGTGATCGGGACGTTGGGCTGCAGGGTGGGGACGACCTGGGAGACGTTGCCGACGTCGGAGGAGCCGCGGTTCCGGTCCGTCGGGGCGCCGCTCTCTTTCAGCCCGAGCGCCGCCAGCGCGCGCCGGTAGGAATCGGCCAGGACCGGGTTCACCTTCATCGGCGAAAGGAGATACGGACCCTCCTCCACCTCGAGCCGGCAGCCGGAGGCCGTCGCCGCGCCGGCGGCGCACGCCTTCACGCGCGCGACCGCGTCGCGCAGCACCGAAGGCGCCTCGGCGCGCACGTAGAAGTACGCCTTCGCCCGCTCCGGGATGATATTGGGGGCCCGCCCCCCTTCCGTGACGATGCCGTGAACGCGGACGGTGTCGGGAAGCTGCTGCCGCAGTGCGGAGACGCCGTTGAAGAGGAGGAGCACGCCGTCCAGCGCGTTGATCCCGTACTCGGGGTACGCCGCGGCGTGGGACGCCCGGCCGTGGAACGTGAAGTGCAGTTTCGCGAGCGCGAGAAACCCTTTCGCCACGTGGCGGCGGGAGGACGGGTGGACCATCATCGCCGCGTCGATTCCCCGGAAGGCCCCCTTCTCGACCATCCGGGCCTTGCCGTACCCCATCTCCTCGGCGGGCGTCCCGAGGGCGATCACCTTCCCCGCGCGGAAGACGCCGGCGCCGAACTCCGCGAGCGCCGCGGCGGCGCACGCCGACGCCACCCCGACGATGTTGTGCCCGCAGGCGTGCCCCAGCCCCGGCAGCGCGTCCATCTCGCACAGGAACGCGACGGCGGGCCGCCCCTTCCCGAAGGCGAACTCCGCCCGGAAGGCGGTCTCCATCCCGGCCACGCCGCGCTTCACGCGAAACCCCCGCGCCTCGAGAAACGCGCAGAGGGCTTCCGAGGTGCGGGTCTCTTTCAAGGGGAGTTCGGCGTACGACGTGATCCCGCGCAGCATGCGAACGGCCCCGGGAGCCAGCCCGTTCGCGATCGACAGGACTTTTCTTCTCGCGGGATCCATGGGTGCGCGCGCTTTCCTGCGGAACAGGACCGCATGATATCACAACCGGAGGGGGCAAAAAAACCGGCGAGGGCTTGCGTTTCCCCTCCCCTTCCTCTATCGTGCAGAGATCCCATGACCCGCTGGAAATCGTTCTCCGTCCGGACCCGCCGCGAAGCGGTCGACGCCATCACCCAGTTTTTCGTCGCGCACGGCTCCCTCGGCACGGCCTACGACGAGCAGCTGCTCGGGGCGGCAGGGGATCCCGCGGACCCGATCCCCCCGCCGCCGGAGGTCACCCGCATGACCGCGTACTTTCCGCACGACACCGACCTCCACGCCCTCAAGCAGGCGTTCCTCGATTTCCTCCCCGTTCTCTCGGAGTCGTTCGGCCCCGGCCCGGAGGCGTTCAGCGACGCCGCCGAGATCACCGACTCGGGGTGGGCGGAGAAGTGGAAGGAGCATTTCCACGCCCGGAAGGTCGGGCGGAAGATCGTGGTCAAACCGTCGTGGGAGACGGTCGAGGCGGGAGAGGGCGAGGTGGTGCTGACGGTCGACCCCGGTCAAGCCTTCGGAACCGGCACGCACGAGACCACGCGGATGTGCCTGCGGATGATCGAGGACGTGTTCGACCTCTCCCCGCCCCCCCGGGAGGTGCTCGACGTGGGGACCGGGACGGGAATCCTGGGGATCGCCGCGGCGCGCCTTTGCGCAAGCCGGGTCCTCGCGGTCGACACCGACCCGGTGGCGGTGGGCGTCGCCGCGAAGAACGCCGGGGAGAACGGCGTGGCGGACGTGTTCCGCGCGGAGACCACCCCCCTGTCCGCGATCCCGGGAACGTTCGACCTGGTCATCGGAAACCTGATCGCGGAGATCCTGATCGACATGGCCCCCGACCTCCTGCGGCGGACCGCCCCGGGCGGCCACCTGATCCTCTCCGGCATCCTGACGGAGAAGAGCGGGTGGGTGGTCGAGGAGTTCGCGAAAAACGGCGCTTCCCGCGTTTCCGAAGCGGTCGACGGACAGTGGACCGCCCTCCTCCTGCGCCGGGGGAGATGAGCCGGATCGGGGAAAAGCGATGCCGACCTTCTTCGTCGACCGGAAGAACCTCTCCGGCGACACCGCCGTCCTTTCCGGGACCGAGGCGGGACACATGCTCCGCTCGCTTCGCCTCGCCGTGGGCGACTCCTTCTTCGCCTTCGACGAGGAGGGGAACCGGTACCGGATGCGCATCCTCGAGGCCACGTCGCGCTCCCTGCGGGCCGAGATCCTCGAAACCTTCCCGCCGGAACCTCCGCCCGACGTCGCCGTCACCCTGCTCGTGGGTCTCCCGAAAGCCGACAAGATGGACTTCATCCTCGAGAAGGCGACGGAACTCGGCGTCTCCCGGGTGGTCCCCTTCCGGTCGTCCCGCACGATCCCGCGCCTCGACCCGGCCGACGCGCGGAAACGGCTGCTGCGATGGGAGCGGGTGGCGATGGCGGCCGCGAAGCAGTGCGGCTCCGGCCGCGTCCCCGAGGTGTCCGGGATCGTCCCGTACGCCGAGGCGCTGGGCCGGGCGGCGGAGCACGAGGGGAAAATCATTTTTTACGAAGGCGAAGGGGCCTTCTCGCTGAAGCGGGTTCTCTCCGGGATGGGAGGGGTCCGCACCGTTGCGCTGATCGTGGGCCCGGAAGGCGGATTCTCCCCGGACGAGGTGCGGGACGCGATCGCGGCGGGGTGCCGGTGCGCGGGGCTGGGGAGCCGGATCCTCCGCGTCGAGACGGCGGCCCTCGCGGTTCTCGCGATGGTGATGTACCATTTCGAAAAGGAGTCCTTGTAGCGGATGGAATCGCCGATGGAACACTCCCCCTATGCCGGGTTCTGGTCGCGCGCCGCGGCCCGGGTCATCGACCTTCTCATCATCATCGCCGTCTTCAACCTGATCTACCTGGCGGACCGGCTCGGCGCCGACGCCGGGCTGTGGTCGGGCATGGGGCTGGACGAGGGGAACGCGGCCGACGAGCGGTTCTCCACGATCAACGTCTTCCGGATGTTCTTCTACCTCTCCTTCCCCGTTTTCTACTACGTCTACCTCCACGGGACGTGCGGACAGACGTTCGGGAAAATGGCGATGAAGATCAAGGTCGTGAACGAGGACGGGACGCCGCTCGATTACCGGAAAGCGTTCCTGCGCTGGCTCGGATATTTCCTGTGCGACCTGACGTTCTACGTCGGGTACGTATGGGCCGCGTTCGACCATCGGAAGCAGGGGCTGCACGACAAGGTGTGCAAGACCCTCGTCGTGCGGACCGACGTGGCGTTCCCGGTTCCCGCGGCGGTGGAGCCCGAAGCCCCTGCGGATGCGGCGAAGGACGATCCGGCCTCCCTTGACACCCGCACGGACCCGCCGATATAATCCACGCTTCCTCCAGGTGGCCCTTTAGCTCAGATGGTAGAGCAGAGGACTGAAAATCCTCGTGTCCCCAGTTCAATTCTGGGAGGGGCCACCATTTCAGATCAAAGGGTCCGCCATGAATGGCTGACCCTTCTTTTTCTTTTCTACAAACTGTCACATAATGGCAAAGTCGGCCCCCTGTGAGGGCTTCCTCCGGAACAGTCGAAGCGTGCGTGGTTGAAGCCCTGGTGGACAGAAAAGATTAAAATAT
>JAGGAJ010000176.1 GCA_017889845.1 Deltaproteobacteria bacterium | reverse complement strand
CCGGACAGCGTCTCATCTCGATCCCGCCACTGCTGGCGGATTCCCGGTCCCTGCGGGCATCCAGATGGGATCTGATCGGTTGATAGAATATCCGGTATCCGAGATACCCGACGCCTCCAAGCAACAACAGGGGCTTCACGACCAGCAGGCCGATCATCGCGTTTCCCTTGTCACCGACTGCCGCGGAAAGTCCCCTCTCCCCTATGCGGCCCGAAGTTCCGAAGTGCAGTGGCCGCATCGCGTCGCCTTGACGGGGATCGTCGACAGGCAATGCGGGCACTCCTTCGTCGTCGGGATGGCGGGCGGGGCCTCTTCCTTCTTCTTGAGGGCGTTCATGCCGCGGATCAGGAAGAATATGGCGAATGCCACGATGACGAAATTGACGACGGTGTTCAGGAACAGCCCATAGTTGAGCGTGACCGCACCCGCTCCCTTGGCTGCGGCGACCGTCGCGTAGGGACCGGCGGTCGTCCCTTCCTTCAGCACGATGAAGAGGTTCGAAAAGTCCACGTTGCCCAGCAGGAGCCCGATGGGCGGCATCAGGACGTCGGACACCAGCGTCCCGATGATCGTCCCGAAAGCCGCGCCGATGATGATGCCCACCGCCATGTCGATGACGTTCCCCCGCATAGCGAACGCCTTGAATTCCTTCAGCATGTCCGATCCCCTTTCTCCGGGTATGCTTCGTTGCCAGATAAATACATTTAAGTACAGCCGGGTGCCGGAGGGCAATCAAATTGGTGCCGTTCACCATTCACGGTAATTATAGTTCCTCAGTCTCCCGGTATCGCGGTCAAACAGACAATTCAGTTCTTCACCCGTTTCTGTGGGCGCCCCCATCGAAATGCCAAAGAAACCCACGGAGAAACCCCCGGAGACGGCCCCCGAGTCTGTTTTCCGCCATGTGTACCATATGCCTTCCGGAGTCTCGATGGATTGTTGTGGCGGTCCCAATTCGGTTATCAAATCGTCGAGCGTTGCAAACCCGATCTCCGAGTTCAACCCCTCGATAAATGATTTGCGCTGAGCGGCATTCCCTCCGCCACACGAAGAAAGCATCAGAAGGAACAGGACGCAGAACAGTACAAGAAGCCGGGGGCAATGCTTCTTCGGAAAGGCCATATTTCTCATGGGTGCCTCCCTGGCCATCCTCATCGTGATCGAGCGTTCGCGGCGTGCCATCAGGATTTCTTCCCTAGAGTATCTCAAAGTCGGCGTTCCACTCACCCACCTGACCCTTCATGTCGGGGTTCTGATCTTGCGTTGCCCCCCCGGGCCGGCGTTGGAGAAAAAATGGTGCCGAAGTGGACGGTGTGCTATTCTCGGCGGATAGGGAGTTACCGCGCTCCCCGATGGGGATCGGAATGCTCATCCGGATTCTTCAAAGGGACAGGAGGAAACGATGAGGAAGATCGTATTCGTGGCCCTCTTTACCGTTCTTGTCTTCGCCAACGCCGACGTGGCGGGCGCGGCGGGAGGAATCGGCATCGACCTGTCGGGCAACTGGGCATCGGAGCCCTCCGGCGGGTTCGACGACACGTTCGGCGTCGAGTTGGGCATGAACGTGGACTTCAAAAATTTCGGGTTGAACGTCGACTCGAAAAACATGGATTTCCAGGGTCGGGTCAGCCTCGGCTACTACGACTGGGACAAGACCCAAAGCGGCATCAACCTCGATTACCAGAGGGTCCCGCTCTTCCTGGGCGCACGGGTCCTGACTTCCCTCGCACCCCAGGTGAAGCTGTACGGGCAGCTGGGCCTCGAATTTAGCTTCGACGACAAGGAGTACCTTGACGCCTCCGGGAAACAGTCGGACTCGGAACTGAACGTCGGCCTGACGCCGGGGATCGGCCTCCTTTTCCCCATCTCCAACAGCTTCTACGCGGCGATCCGTTTCGACTACCACATCATTTCGGACGACTACGCGACGCTCGGCCTGACGCTGGGATTCAATCTGCCCTGAAACGGGGCATGGGTTCAAACTGCCCCTTGCACTGGGTTTGATGATACGCCGCCTTCTGCATCCGGCAACGGCCGCCCTCCTGGCATTCCTGGCCGTTCCTTTTTCCCTGTTCCTCCCGGCATCTACGAGCTACGGGCAGAATCCCCTGCGGCCTGCGGAAAAGAAGGCGGACGGGCAGCCCTCTCCCGGGGCGGAGGAGGCGCTTCCCGCAACCGAAGAGGGGATCGACCGGAAAATCGGGCAGATCCAGGCGAGGCTGGTCGAGCTTCGCCTCCAGACGGGAACGGGGCAGGACGACGCCGCCGGTTCCGGAATGACCCCGGACGAATCCGCGGAATGGCGGCGGTTGAACCTCCAGTTGATCTACCTCCTCGGATCACGCGAGCAATCCCTGAAGGACCTCAAGGCGCAGCGTCGCGAAGCGCCGTTCGATCCGGGCCGGTCCGCGTGGAAGGGCTTTTCGGGGGACCCGCCGTACCCGCTCGCCTCCCTCGTCAATCTCTACGACCACATCTACGCCCTGCGCCACGAGGTCGACGCGCTGGAGGTCCAGCGGGCGGTCCGGGAGGCCAACCTCAACGCATTCCTGAAAGCCCGCGAAGCCTCGGAGAAACGGCTCCGGCAGGCGGAGGAACTTCTGGCGAAGTCTGCCGGGAAGGAAAGCGCGGTCCGCGCGCGCCGGCAGCGGGACCTGGCAAGGGTCCGGAACGAGATACACAGCGAAGGCGTCCTCGCCGAGAACGTGGCCCAACTCCTCGCGGCGGAGAAGATCCGGTCCAAACGGAAGGAACTTCAGCACCTCGAGGAGCAGTACCGTGGCGCCGAGGTCCTGTCCCCCCTCTCCAGGGAAGACCTGGACCGGAAGCTGGCAGAACTTGAGGCGAGGAGGAAGGAACGGGAAAACCGGCTGGCTGCAGCCATCCAGGAGGAAACGTCCTCGAAAGCGGCGCTGGAAACGGCCCGAACCGGGCGTTCGAATACCGCCGAGGCCACCGCGCGTATCCGGGTCGGGACGGCGACCTCCAGGATCGAGATATACCAGGGCTCGCTCAAGCTCCTGAATTTCGAGGAGGCGCTCTGGCAGGACCGGTTCCGGCTGGTCCGTGTCGAAGACCTCGGGGAACTGTGGAAAACGCGCGCGGAGGTCGACAAGGCGCTGAAGCAGCTCGGATCCTGGAAGGAGTCGTTCGGGATATCCGCAATTTCCTACGACCCCCTGATCCAATCCGAAACCGGGAAGATGCGCTCCGGGAACCTGTCGAAAGAGGAGGAGGCTGCCGGCCGCTCCCTGATTGCGGCCTACCAGGAACGCCAGAACCTTTGGGGCCAGGTAGTCCTTGCGCTCAACCAGGTGGAGCGGGTCGCCACCCGCTGGAAGGAGGACCTGGATTACCGCGTGGAGCACACATCGACGGCGGCCCGCACCCGGGAGGCCGGGAGGGACATCCTGTCCTTCTTCTCGAAGCTGTGGAAAACGGAGCTCTACGTGGCGGAGGAGACGACGGTCATCGAGGGGCAGAAGATCGTCCGGCCGTTCAGCGTCACCGTGGGAAAGATCTGCACGGCCCTCGCCATCCTGCTGGCGGGCCTCTGGTGCGCCCGGAGGCTCGGCAACCTTCTGAAACGCCATGCCGCCCGGCGCTTCGGAATGGACGCCTCCCGCATGAGCCAGAAGGAAAGGAAATGGGACTTCTTCACCTTCCTGATCCTGCTCGCGTTCTCGCTGTCCTTCGTGAACATACCGCTGGCCGTCTTCGCCTTCTTCGGAGGCATCCTGGCCATCGGCATCGGGTTCGGGGCCCAGCACCTCATCGGCAACTTCATCAGCAGCGTCATCCTGATGTTCGACCGTACCATCTCGGTGGGGGACATCGTGGAGATGGAGGGGCAGCTCGGCCGGGTGAAGTCCATCGGCCTGCGCAGTTCGAGCATCCGGCGGTTCGACGGGGTGGAAATGCTCGTCCCGAACAGCCAGTTCCTGGAGCAGAAGGTGACGAACTGGACGCTGTCGGACCGGAAGGTGCGGTACGAGATCGCCGTGGGCGCGGCGTAC
>JAGGAJ010000175.1 GCA_017889845.1 Deltaproteobacteria bacterium | reverse complement strand
CAAGCTGCTCGACTACAAGGTCCGCGTCATCCAGCAGAGCGGGACCGGCTCCTCGGTACGGGTCTAGATCCAGTCCGGGGACAAGGAAGCGAACTGGGGCACCGTGGGCGTCTCCCACAACATCATCGAGGCGTCCTGGCAGGCCCTGGTGGACAGCATCCGGTACAAGCTCTGGAGGACGCGGCGTGGAGAGTCCCGGGAGTCGGGGGAGTAGCGGGTGTAGCGGGGGGAAGAGCCGGGGCTATCTCCTCCTTTCCCTGATCCTGCTGGTCTGGAATACCGTCGCCTCCGCGCGGTTCGTTTTGGAAGGCTTCCCTCCCTCCGGCCCCAACCCCGGGGCGCCGCAACCTTCACCCGGCATTCCTGCAGAGGAAACCATTGACCACCCCGGTCCGGTCAGCGCCCGGTTGGGGCCCCTGTCCCTGAGGCAGGAATATCTGCTTGGAAAACGGGTGGATATAAACCGGGCGACGGCGGAGGAGATCTCGGAACTGCCCGGGATCTCCGACGTGATTGCCGCCGCCGTGGTGAAGGAACGGACCCGGCGGAGCGGTTTCCGGAGTCCCCGGGATCTCCTGTCCGTCCCGGGGATCAAGGAGCGACGGCTGGAGAAAATCCTTCCCTTCCTTGCGGAAATGGAAAATAATTGACATATTCTGTCAGATAATGGCCGTGGGAGGGATCCCGATGTTCCAGAAAATCCGGAACGACATCAAGGTCATCTTCGAGCGGGACCCGGCGGCCCGCAGCGTCCTCGAAATATTCCTGTGCTACCCGGGTTTCCACGCCATGCGATTCCACCACCTCGCACACTGGCTGTGGCAGCGCAATATCCGGGTCCTCGCCCGCTTCGTCTCCCACGTCTCCCGCGGCCTGACAGGGATCGAGATCCACCCTGGCGCCACGATCGGCGAGGGATTTTTCATAGACCACGGGATGGGAGTGGTGATCGGGGAGACCTCGGAGATCGGGAAGAACGTCACCCTCTACCACGGCGTGACGCTGGGCGGCACGAGCTGGAACAAGGGGAAACGGCACCCCACCATCGAGGACAACGTGATCGTCGGCGCCGGGGCCGCCATCCTGGGGGCGATCCGGGTCGGCGAGAACTCCAAGATCGGGTCGGGCTCCGTGGTGAACCGGGAAGTCCCGCCCAACTCCACCGTGGTGGGGATCCCGGGCCGGATCGTGTACCGGGAGGGGAACGTGTACAGCGACCCGACCGGCGTGGCGGGGACGCCCGATCCCGAGGGGAAGGCGATCAAGTGCCTGACGGACCAGGTGACGGCCCTCGAGAAGCGGGTGGACGACCTCATGAAGGAGCTGGAGTCCGCCAGGGAATCCGCACCGGCGGCCAGGGCCGCCCCGTGAAGATCACCTCCCGGGGACGGTACGCGGTGATGGCGCTGGTGTCGCTGGCGTCGTCGTCGCGGGGGAACCCGGTGCCGATCCAGGCGATCGCCCGCCAGGAGTCGATCCCCGAGCCGTACCTGCAGCAGCTGTTCCTGCGGCTGAAGCGGAAGAATCTCGTCAAAAGCGTCCGCGGGCCCGGCGGAGGGTTTCTCCTCGCCCGGCACCCGTCCGCCATCACGGTGGGGGAGGTCATCCGGACTGCGGAGGGAAAGTCCGACCGGGTCGGCTGCCGGAAGGCGGGAAGACGGTGCGGCATGATCGACCGGTGCCGGACGCAGGGGATGTGGGACGCCCTCGAGTCGCGGATGGAGGAGTTCCTCGACTCCATGTCGCTGGAAGACCTGTTCGAGGAGCGCCGGCCGGTCCGGGAGGAGATGGGGGCTTGAGGAAAGTCTACCTCGACCACAACGCCACGACCCCCGTCCACCCGGAGGTGGCGGCCGCAGTCCAGCCGTTCCTGGGCGACCTGTTCGGGAACCCTTCCAGCATCCACTGGGCGGGAAGGGACGTCCGCAAGGCGGTGGAGGACGCCCGGGCGGAGATCGCCGCGTTCTACGGGTGCCGCCCGCTCGAGGTCGTGTTCACCAGCTCCGGGACCGAGGCCGACAACCTCGCGGTGAAGGGGGTGGCGTACCGCCCGGGGAACGCGGGGAAGCACATCGTCACCTCGCAGGTGGAGCACCCCGCGATCATGAACACCTGCCGGTTCCTCGAGACGCAGGGCTTCCGGGTGACGTACGTCCCCGTGAACCGGTACGGGATCGTGGAGCCCGACGCCGTGCGCGCCGCCATCGAAACCGACACGATCCTGATCTCCGTCATGGCGGCGAACAACGAGACCGGCTGCCTGATGCCCATCGTGGAGATCGGCCGGATCGCCCGCGAGGCCGGGATCCCGATGCACACGGACGCGGTGCAGTCCACGGGGAAGGTCCCGATCTCGTGGGAGACCCTGCCCGTCGACCTGCTCGCCTTTTCCGGCCACAAGATCAACGGGATCAAGGGGGCCGGGGGCCTGCTGGTCCGCAGGGGGGTCGAGCTCGCCGCGGTGCTGCACGGCGGGCACCAGGAGCGGGGCCGCCGGGGCGGGACGGAGAACGTGGTCGGCATCGCGGCCATGGGGAAGGCGTTCTCGCTGCTGCGGCAGCACATGGACGAGGAGGTCGCCCTGGTGCGCAGGCTGCGGGACGCCTTCGAGGGTGCGCTATTTTCCCGGATCCCCGAGCTGGTCCTGAACGGGCACCCCACGGAGCGGCTGCCGAACACGGTGAACCTCTCCTTCCGGTACGTGGAGGGGGAGGCGCTCCTGCTGAACCTCGACATGCTGGGGATCGCCTGCTCCTCGGGCTCCGCCTGCACCTCGGGGTCCCTCGAAGCATCGCCGATCCTGCTCGCCATGGGAGCGGACCCCACCGACGCGCAGGGAGCGCTCCGCTTCTCCCTGGGGCGGGGGAACACGGACGACGACGTGGCGTACGCCGTCGACGCCGTCGAGCGCGTCGTCAACAAGCTGCGGGCCATGTCGCCGCTGTATCATCCCCGGGAGGCGAAGGCGAGATGACGAAACGGCGGATCCTGGCGGCGCTGAGCGGGGGTGTGGACTCCTCCGTGGCGGCGCTCCTGCTGCAGCGCGAGGGGTGGGAGGTCGTGGGGGTCTCGATGGACCTGTACGACTACTCGAAGGTCACGCGGGACCGGGAGGGGACGTGCTGCTCCCTCGACGACCTGTACGACGCGCGCCGCGTGTGCGACATCCTGGGGATCCCGTATTACGTCCTGAACCTGCGGGAAGAGTTCCGGCGGGAGGTGATCGATCCCTTCGTCAGGGAGTATTCCGCGGGGCGGACGCCGAATCCGTGCGTCCTGTGCAACGAGCACCTGAAATTCCGGGCCCTCCTGCGGAAGGCCGACGAACTGGGGGCGGAAGGGGTCGCTACCGGGCATTATGCGGTGATCCGGCGGGGAACGGACGGACGGTCCCGGCTGTTCGCCTCCCCGGACGCGGCGAAGGACCAGTCGTATTTCCTCTTCTCCCTCGACTCGGCGCGGCTCGCGCGGATCCGGTTCCCCGTCGGCGAGATGGGGAAGCCCGAAGTGCGCCGGATCGCCGAGGGCGCGGGGCTGCCGGTGTACGAGAAGAAGGAGAGCCAGGACATCTGTTTCGTCACCGACGCCTCCTACGCCCGGTTCCTCGAGACGAAAGGGATCCGGGAGGAGGAGGGACGGTTCGTGGACCGGGAAGGGAACTTCCTCGGCAACCACAAGGGAGTCCTCCACTTCACCGTCGGGCAACGCAGGGGCCTGGGGATCGCCTCCCGGGAGCCGCTCTACGTGGTGGCGATCGACGCGGAACGGAACGAGATCGTCCTGGGCACGGAGGACGACACCTTCGGGGGGAGCGCGACGGTGGCGTGTCCCACCTTCGTCGCCGGGGCTCCCCCGGCCGTGGAGTTCCGAGCCACCGCGAAGGTCCGGTACCGGCACCCCGGGGCGCCGTGCCTCGTCCGGGTGGACGGGGACCGTCTTTCGGTACGGTTCGACGCGCCGCAGCGCAGCGTCACCCCCGGGCAGGCGCTCGTCCTCTACCACGGTTCCGAGGTGCTGGGGGGCGGCTGGATCGAATGCGCCGGCGCCTCTCTGTCGTAAC
>JAGGAJ010000174.1 GCA_017889845.1 Deltaproteobacteria bacterium | reverse complement strand
CAGATCAGCGGACCTTTCGTGCGCACCGAGTCGGGAATCTACCAGGGGTGGGACGTCCCGCCGTTCTACGACTCCCTGCTGGCCAAGATCTGCTCCGTGGGGAAGGACCGGGAGACGTCGATCCAGCGGATGCGGCGCGCCCTGCGGGAGTACGACATCTGGGGCGTCCGGACGACCATCCCGCTCCTGCGGCGGATCATGGACCACCCCGACTTCGTGGCCGGCAGGATCCACACCGGCTTCATCGAGGAGAACATCGCGGGACTGACGGAGTACGAGGACGTGGAGGAGGAGATCTTCAAGGTGGCGCGCTTCGTCGCCGAGGTGTCGGGCCTCGGCCGCAACATCCACAGCGGCTGAAAGCCCCGGGGCCCCGATGCTCGCGAGCCTGAAGAAGAAGGGGTCCCGGAAGGTCCTGAAGACCATCCGGGAGAGCAGGACGATCTGGCTCACCCAGACGGGCCCGCGCGACACCGGCCAGAGCGACTTCAAGAACCGCTTCACCCTCCACGACCTCTCCCGCCTGATGCCGATCTACAACGCCTCGGGCTACTTCTCCGTCGAGGTCCACGGCGGAGCCCGCCTCCACCAGAACCTGATGAACAACATGATCCACCCGTTCGAGGAGGCGCGTCTCTTCTCCTCGCTTCTGCCGAACGTGCTCACCCAGACGCTGATCCGCGCGACGAACGTCTGGGGGTACCGGATGTACCCGCGCAACATCGTGCGCTTGGCAGTGGAGTCGTTCCTGCCCACCATCGACGTGTGGCGCTGCTTCGACTTCCTGAACTACGTCCCCAACATGGCGCCCGTGGCCGAGGAGGTGCTCCGGGGCGGCAAGATCTTTTCCCCCGCCATTTCCTTCACCGAGTCGCCGGAATGCTCGGACGCCTACTACCTCCGGGTGCTCAGGGAGATCGTGTCGCTGTGCGGGGGGACGCGGGACATCATCCTGTGCGTGAAGGACATGGCGGGGGTGGGGAGCCCGGCGCGGATCCGCAGGCTGATCGACGCGTTTTTACAGAAGCACCCGGGGCTGGTCATCCAGTACCACCGGCACTCTACGGACGGCCTGGTGATCCCCGCGATGGCCGCCGCCGCCGGAGCGGGGGCGAAGCTCTTCGACGTCACCGACGACGCGTTCTCCCGGTTCTACGGACACCCCCCCGTGCGGCCGCTGGTGCGGTACCTGCGGGAACTGGGGTACGACGTCCGGCTCGAGATGAAGCACGCCGACGAGGCCTCCGACGTCATCCGCGGCTTCGTCCGGAAATACGAGCGGTTCGAGTCGCAGTTCAAGGGGTTCTCCAGCGACGTCACGGTGCACCGGATGCCGGGGGGCGCCTTCCCGTCCTCCTTCGAACAGGCACAGAAGGGCGGGTTCCTCGAACTGATGCCGCACATCCTGAAGGGGATGTCGTACGGCAACCGGCTCGTCAAATATTTCGACGTGACGCCGGGTTCCCAGATCACCTGGACCACGTGGGCGGGGATCATCCAGCGTTTCCACAAGGAAGGCGGGGAGCACGCCATCCGGCGGCTGTTCGGCGTCCTCGAGCGCTTCTTCGAGTCCGGGGAGCGGCTGGAGGCGCTCTCCCAGGCGGACGAGAACCTGCTGCTCCGCCTCTACGCCGGAGCGACGGACGACCTGAAGAACCTGCTGCTGGGAAAGTACGGCCCCCTGCCGTTCGGCTGGCCGAAGGAGTGGGTGTACCGGAGCGTATTCGGGGAGGGGTGGGCGGAGAAGGTGAGGGAGGAGCGGGTAAACTCCTCCCCCCTGTCCCAACTCCCGGACGAGGACCTCGAGCGGGCGCGGGCGGCGTTGGAGGCGGAGCTGGGACGCCCCGCGACGCCGGAGGAGTTCCTCCTCTATCTGATGCACCCCAAGGCGGCGGTCGACTTCTTGCGGTTCCGGCAGCGGTACGGCGACACGACGGTCCTGCCCACCTCCGTCTGGCTGAACGGGCTCCGCAGGCCCGGCGATCAGGTGACGATCACGATTACCGGGAAGCCCCACGAGATCCGCCTCGTCTCCATCGGGGAGGGGGTGGGGGGCGTCAAGCACGTGGTGCTGTCGGTGGACAACATCATGCACGTCTTCCCCGTCGAACTGCCCGAAGCGGCGGCGGCCCGCAAGGCGGTGCGCAAGGCGAACCCGGCGAGCAAGGGGGAGGTCGGTGCGACCGTCACGGGAACGGTGTGGCGGATCGGCACGAAGGACCGGGTGCTTTCGGAGGGGGACCGCGTCCGCCGGGGCGAAGAGGTCATGAACATCGAGGTGATGAAGACGGAGAACGCGGTGAAGGCCCACGTCGCGGGGGTCATCCGGGAGCTGGGCGTGAAGGTGAACGACCGGGTCGAGGAGGGGCAGCTCCTCGCGGTGATCGATCCCGCGGGGGAGTGACGGGGCGACGGGATCCGTTCCCGGCCGGCGGGCCGGGAAACCCCGCGGACAATCCGGGAATCCCAGCGTGAGAACGGGATTCGCGGGGAGGTCGAGGTGAACTCCTTGGAGACGGCGGACCGGTTCTTCGTTCGGCTGCGCCGCGCGCTGCTGCCGGTGGGCAAGGTGGAATCGCCCCCCGAGGGCCTACGTTCCGCGGGGGTCCTGGTGCCGCTGAGGATATCCGGTGGCGCGGTCAGCGTGGTTCTCGCGCGCCGCACCGAGCGGGTGCCGCACCACAAGGGGCAGGTCTGCTTCCCGGGAGGCAGCCGCGACCCGGGCGACCGGGACCTCCTCGCCACGGCGCTTCGGGAGTCGGAGGAGGAACTGGGGATACGGCCCGGGGACGTGGAACTGCTGGGTTCGATGGAACCCGTGCCGACCGTGACCGGCTTTTTCATCAAACCGTTCGTCGCCCGGATCCCGGACGACGCGCGGTTCCTCCTGAACGAGTTCGAGGTGGCGGAGGTGTTCGACGCCCCGCTTTCCCTGTTCGCGGATTTCCCGAGGTACCGCGCAGCGGAGACGACGTTCCTCGGGAAGCCGTACAAGGTGTATTTTCTGGACTACGGGAAGATCACGATCTGGGGGGCGACCGCGCGGATCCTTCACCAGCTCGGGGAACTGGCCCGGCAGCTTCCTCCTGCCGGTGCCACCGCCGTTTGACACCCCGGTTCACGGCGCCTAGAATGCCCATTCACCCCGTTCCACAGGAGATGTGACCCCTGAGCCCCGGCGGCACGCGGATCGACCACGACATCATCCTCGACATCGTTCCACGCGGCGCCAAGGTCCTCGATCTGGGGTGCGGCGACGGCTCGCTTCTCGAGAAGCTCATCCGGAACAAGGAGGTGCGGGGGAGCGGGATCGAGATCTCCGACGAAGGGGTGCGGGCCTGCATCGGCAAGGGTCTTCCCGTCCTCCAGGGGGACATCGACGAGGGGCTGCGCGACTACCCGGACCACTCCTTCGACTACATCATCCTCAACCAGACGCTGCAGGCGGTGAAGAAACCCGACGTAGTCCTCGGGGAAATGCTGCGGGTGGGGGAGATGGCGGTGGTGGGCTTCCCCAACTTCGCCTATTGGAAGATGCGGATGTACCTGCTGCTGCGCGGGAGGATGCCGAAGACGGAGTTCCTCCCGTACGACTGGTACAACACGCCGAACATCCACTTCTGCTCCATCACGGACTTCAACGGCTACTGCGACCGGTTCGGGTTGCGCGTCGAGCGGCGGATCTACCTTTCCAACGACCGGGGCGGCCGCGTGCTGCGGGGCGTCCGCCCCAACCTGTTCGCGGAGTCGGCTGTGTACCTCCTCGCGATGAAATGATCCGGGATCCGGACGCCGGCGAAATCGGCGGTTGCCTTTTCCCGGCGCTTCGGGTAGATTCTTTGGCTGCAAAACGTGGGGCTGTAGCTCAGCTGGGAGAGCGCCTGAATGGCATTCAGGAGGCCGTCGGTTCGATCCCGATCAGCTCCACCAGAATTTTCGACGGCTTGCGGAGCGATCCGCAGGCCGTTTCCTTTTCCGGAAACGGGCAGTCCGCAGGGGAACCGGGTGATTACGGGGCGTCCAGAACCTCCCGAACCTTGAGGGAGAGGGCGGCGGCCGTGAACGGTTTCTGCAGGAAGGGGATGCCCTCCGCCTGGACCCCGCGGCGGAAGATGGCGTCA